>NZ_JCAJZW010000051.1:0-52595 GCF_059510455.1 Streptomyces sp. NTD91 | reverse complement strand
TAGTGCCGCAACAGGCACTCCGCCGGTCCGGCCGGTCCGGGTCGTCTCTCGTCTGCTCCCCCCGCGGTGGCCGGGCGGCGCGACGGTGGCGGCGACCCCGCCGGGCGGGCGCCCTGCGGGATCGAACAGCAGGGGCATGGCGCCGATGCCGAGGACGCCGAGGACCGCGGTCCGCCACCACCGCTCCTCCTCCCCCTCCCCGCGGCGGCCCCCGGTGATCTCCGGCGCGCGCAGTCCGGCGGCAGCGGAGCTGGAGCTGCTGGTCGTGGAGTCCGTGCTCGGGGCGGTCGACACCGGGCACCGGCGGCGGACCTGCCGTGGCGCGAGCGGATCGAGATCACGGTCCGGCGGGTGCGGGA
This sequence comes from Streptomyces sp. NTD91, assembly GCF_059510455.1. NCBI lineage: Bacteria > Bacillati > Actinomycetota > Actinomycetes > Kitasatosporales > Streptomycetaceae > Streptomyces > Streptomyces sp. NTD91. The sequence continues at coordinate 52,236 of NZ_JCAJZW010000051.1, read as the reverse complement.
CACCCTCGGCGCGCATCCCTCGGTGATCCCGCTGTCGGTCGCCCACCGGCACCACTCGCGCACCGTGCCGCGCTGGTCGGAGACGGTGCTCGGCATCCTCACGGACGCGGGACCCGCGGGCGGGCGCCGGGTACTGGACCTCGCAGCCTGCCGCCTGCGCCGACGGCGCCCTGCAGCCGGCCCGGCTCGGTTCTTTGTCGGGGGCCGGCACGGCGGCCGTCCCGGCGCTGGCCCCCGAGGAGTTCCCGCTCATGGCCGCCACCGCGCGGCATGCCCGACGCGTCGACGCAGAGCGGGAGTTCTTCGGCGGCCTCGCCGTGCCGCTGCGCCGCACGGAGCCCTGAGGAGCGCCTCCGGTTCAGGCCGACTGGAGCAGGTGCGCCAGGCCTGCCTCCTCGAACGCCGCCACCACGTGCTCGCGGCCCTCGGTGAAGTGGGCCCAGCTGTCGCAGTGGGCCGGGACCACCCGGCGGGCGGCGAGGAGGCGGGCCGCGGCGGCCGTGCCCCTGCCGTCGAGGACGAGGAGGGCGTCGTCGAGGACGGGCATCCGGGGAGCGCCGGCGAAGAGGACGGCGGTGTCGACGGGGCCGTACCGGTCGGCGATCTCCCGGACCAGCTCCAGGGAGGCGTTGTCGCCGCTGACGTAGACGCCGGGCAGGTCGGCGGAGGTGAGCAGGAAGCCGGTGACCTCGCCGACGAGCGGCTCGGAGCCTTCGGGGCCGTGCAGGGCCGGGGCGGCGGTCACCGTGAGCGTGCCGCCGTCGGGACGGGGCAGGTCGACGGACTGCCAGGGGACGAGGGGCTCGGTGGCACCGCCGAGGCGCTTCGCCGCCGCGGGGGTGGTCAGGGTGCGCGCGGTGGCCGCGAGCACGTCCCGGCCGGAGTGGTCGAGGTTGTCGGCGTGCTGGTCGTGCGAGAGCAGGACGACGTCGACGGGGCCCAGTTCGTCGGCGCCGATGCGCGGCGGGGCGGTCTTGGTCAGGGTGCGGCCGCTGGGCGAGGGGTAGTCGCCGGGGCCGTCGAAGGTCGGGTCGGTCAGGAGGCGGAGCCCGCCGTACTCGATGAGCACGGTGGGGCCGCCGAGGACGCGGACGGGTATCTGCTCGCCGAAGTCGGCGGAGGGGGCGGTCACGGCTTCACCTCACGGACAGGAGGATTGTCATCCGTGAGAGACGCTACCGCTTCCTCACGGATGATGACAAGACGTACCATGAGAGTCGTGAGTTCCTCGATCCCCGCCGTGCAGGAGAGCGCCGAGCCGCCCCTGCCGCCCGCTCCCGGTGCCGCGCGGCATCCCGCGCTCGACCTCGCCAACAGCGTGATCACCCTGCCCGGCGGGCAACGGGCCGACTTCCTGGACACGCCGGCCGCCGCGCAGCACTGGCTGGTGGAGCACGGGCTGGCTCCGGTCGGCGCCGGCCTGCGCGAGACGTGCGCGAGCCGCCTGCGGGCGCTGCGCGAGCCGGTCCGCTCGCTGCTCACGTCCCGTATCGAGGGCCGCCCGGCACCCGCCGACGCCCTCGCCGCCGTCAACGAGGCCCTCACCCTCGCCCCGGCCGCCTCGCTGCTGCACTGGTCGCCGGAGCGGGGCCTGCACCGCGCCACGGCCCACCCCACCACCCAGATCGTCGAGCACGCCCTGGCCGCCCTCGCCGCGGACGCAGCCGACCTGCTCACCGGCCCCGACGCCGACCGCCTCACCGCCTGCGGCTCGACACCCTGCAACCGCTACCTGCTCCGCCACGGCCGCCGCCACTGGTGCTCCACCCGCTGCGGCGACCGAGCCCGAGCGGCCCGCGCCTACGCCCGCCGCACGGGACGCCCCGACGGCGACCCCTAGGGCGTGCCGTCGTACTGGTAGGCCCACCAGTACGCGGTGATCCTCCGGCTTGCGATGCACCGCACCGGACGCCGCGGCCCGCCCGACCTGATCCAGACGAAATCCCCTGGCAGTACGGCGCCTGCCCGGTCAGCGAGGCGGCGACCCGCATCCGCACACCGAACTGTCGATACAGCGCGGGGAGTTGGGCGGTCGCCCGGATCGTGCGGCTGTCCTCGGACACCACGCCCGGAATGCCGGGGAGGATCGCGGCGGCGGAGGCGGACTGCCAGCGCACGGTGAGCGTGACCTCGGCGGCGGTGGGTTCGGGGCGGCGCGGGGCAGGGCTCAGGGCCGCCGCGACCCCCTCCTCGACCGCCTTCCACGCCTCCGCCTGCGGACGCAGCTCGGCCGCGAACCGGTCGTGGGCGTACTTCACGGGCACGGTGACCACGGACGCGTCCCACGCCGTCGTCTCCGCGCACGCCACGTCGTCACCCGTGAGGGCCACGACCGGGACCCCCAGGGCCGCCGCCGTGGCGTGGGCGAGCCCGATCTCGCCGACCGGACGGCCGTCCAGCCGCATGTCCTCGATCTCGTGGCCCATGAAGCTGTGGCTGAGCACACCCGGGGCGCCGGCCCGGCAGTGATAACCGACACACAGCGCGGCGTCGTAGTCCTCCGTCAGGCCCTCCAGCATGCCCATCGGCTTGGGTTTGCCCCGCACCAGCCGGGCGGCCGGGTGCAGCGCCTCGGGCCGTGCGCGTCGTTGACGAGGATGTCGCCCGCGCCGGCCGTCAGCGCACCGCGCACCGCCGCGTTCACGCCCTCGGCCATCATGGAGCGGCCGCGCTCGTAGTCCCGGCCGCCCGGCTGGACGTCGTCGGCGTCCACGAGACCGGTGACGCCCTCCATGTCCACGCTGATGCAGATGCGCACGCCGTCGACCCCGACCGACCCTACGTATTGTAGGTTCCCAATCACCGGCTGCCGCGAGGCCGTTCATTCGTCTGTTCATCGGGGGACCCATGCAGGACACGGAAACGGAGGCCGGCGGTGAGGTCTGCGCGCGCACTCTGGCGCCGACGCTGGCCCTGCTGGTCGTCAGCCTGTTCGTCGCCGCCGTCGGCGTGTACGAGCTGTGCGGGTTCGGGCTGCACAGCCTCGACCGGCGCCCGCATCTGTTCAGCGACGGCCTCGCGACCGGCGGGGTGATCGTCGCCGCGGTCGCGGCCGGCGCGGCGGTCGGGAACCTCGGCTGGCATCTGATGGCGGCCCGGCGCGGGCGGGAAAAGACCGGGTAAGGCCGGACAGGGCCAGGTAAGAGGCGGCACGGGAAGGACCGGGTAGGGGCGGATGCCGGTACGCTCCTCTCCCGAAACCTCATCCGAGCGCACTACCCTACAAGCTGTAGGGTCAAGGTGCCCCGGCCGGGGCCGCACCGTCCCCCACCCTGTCAAGGTGACCAGTCACCATGCCCGCTCAGCAGCCGACCCTGACCACTCCCCAGGTCCCCGCACAACGCGGCCTGCGCCGCCTGCCGCAGCTGCCCCAGCCAAGCCCCCGCGTCCGCGCGCGGGCGGCCTCGGCCACCGTGTGGTACCTGCGGCTGATCGCCGTCTTCAACATCGTCGCGGTCATGTCGCTGCCGTTCCGCAAAGAGGTGCAGGAACACAACGACGGCAAGCTCTTCACCGCCCGTCACGTGCACGCCCACGCCCACCACGCCGGCCAGTTCTTCACCCCGTACCTGGCCACCGCGGGTCTGGCCTCGGCCGCTGCGGCCATCTTCCTGGCGTTGGTGATGCGGCGCGGCAAGCGGGCCGCGTGGGTGGTCAACCTGCTGCTCGCCGGTCCCCTGTTCGTGCTCTACGTCCTCGCACTCACCCAGCACCCCTACCGCGACCACGCCTTCAACTGGGTCTCCACCGCCCTCACCGGCCTGTTCGTGGCCGCGCTGCTGATCGGCCGCCGCGAGTTCAATGCCATCGGCGACCCCTCCAACCCCAGGCTCGCGCTGGCCGTGGGCGTCGGCGGCATCGCGGTGACCGGCGGCCTCGGCACCCTGCTCGTGCACGCCACCAACAAGCTGCCGCACGCGCCCCTGCTCGAGGAACTCGCCTACAGCCTGCTGCGCGGCATCAGCGTCGGCCCGCTCGCGGACCGCGTCGACTCCGTGCACGCCCCCCGCTGGGTCGACATCATCCTCAACCTCCTGCTCGCCGCGGCCTTCTGCCTGGTGCTGTACGCCTGCTTCCGCTCCCCGCGCGGCCGCAAGCTGCTCACCGAGGACGACGAGGCGCGGCTGCGGGCCCTGCTGGACAAGCACGGCGCCCGGGACTCCCTCGGCTACTTCGCGCTGCGTCGCGACAAGGCCGCCGTCTTCTCCCCCACCGGCAAGGCAGCCGTCACCTACCGCGTCGTCGGCGCCGTCTCCCTCGCTTCCGGCGACCCCATCGGCGACCCCGAGGCCTGGCCCGGTGCCATCGACGCCTGGCTCACCGAAGCCCGCCGGCACGCCTGGACCCCGGCCGTCATGGGCGCCAGCGAGGAGGCCGGCACCATCTACGCCCGGCACGGCCTGGACGCCCTCGAGCTCGGCGACGAAGCGATCGTCGACATCGCCGACTTCAGTCTGGAGGGCCGTGCCATGCGTGTGGTCCGGCAGGCCCACAACCGGGTCAAGCGGGCCGGCTACACGGTCCGTATCCGTCGCCACGAGGACATCCCCGCCGACGAGATGGTCCGGCTGATCGAGTGCGCCGACCGCTGGCGCGACGGTGCCACGGAGCGTGGCTTCTCCATGGCCCTCGGCCGCCTCGGCGACCCGGCGGACGGCCGCTGCGTGATGCTGGAGTGCCGGGACGCGAACGACGAGCCGCGCGCTCTGCTCAGCTTCGTCCCGTGGGGCGAGCACGGCCTGTCCCTGGACCTGATGCGCCGGGACCGCGACTGCGAGAACGGCCTGATGGAGTACATGGTCGTGGAACTCCTGCTGCGTGGTAAGGAGTTGGGCATCCAGCGGGTGTCGCTGAACTTCGCGATGTTCCGCTCCGTCTTCGAGCGCGGCGCCCGGTTGGGCGCGGGCCCGGTCCTGCGGCTGTGGCGCTCGACCCTCACCTTCTTCTCACGCTGGTGGCAGATCGAGTCCCTCTACCGGGCCAACGCCAAGTACCGCCCGGTGTGGGAGCCGCGCTTCCTGCTCTTCGCCAAGAGCAGCGACATCCCGAGGATCGGCCTGGCGAGTGCCCGCGCGGAGGGATTCCTGACCCTGCCGGGGATGGGCAGCCGGCCGTCCTGAGCCCGGTGAGCCGGTCACTCCACGCCGTCCGTCCGCAGGGCCGTCAGCACCGGCGTCCGGGCCACCCACCACCTCCGGTACCGAGACGCACTCCCGCGGGCCGTGTGCCACCCGCACGTCCCCCGGCCCGTACTGCGGGGCGGGTATCCCGGCGGCCGTGTAGAGCCTGAGGTCGCTGCCGTACGGGGCCCCGCGCTCACGCCGCCGGGAGCCGCCGTCGGCGTCGGCGCAGGCGTCCGCCACGGTGTGCCGCAGCGGATGCCCCTCCGCCAGCCGGCCGCTCGCGAACTGGCCCCCGAGCCACCGTACGCGGGCGGGGTGCTCACGCAACCAGGGATCACCGGCGCAAGTCCTGGCCACCCACCGCTCGAACTCCTCCCGCGCCGCGTCCGGTTCCTCCCCGATCCGCACCCCGAGGCGTCCCTCAGCGACCAGCAGGTCCGGCACGCTGCCGGCCCGGTCACCGGCACGCAGGGTGCCGACGGACAGGGCGTACGGGATCGGGTGATGCCCCTCGGCCGACGTGTCGTCCACCGCTCGAAGCCGGGTCAGCCTCCGCCCCCGTGCCCGCCGCCGGAGTGCTTCACAAGTCCGCCGCCCACCGTGAACCCGATCACCGCTCCGCCGCCCTCCCGCTGGAAGGCGAACGGTGCCCCGCCGTGCGCCAGGGCGACCTCGCGGACGATGGACAGCCCGAGCCCGGAGCCCGGCAGGGACCGCGCGTCGGCGGCCCGGTAGAAGCGGTCGAAGATGCGGACGAGATCGCCCTCGGCGATACCGGGGCCCCGGTCCAGGACCTCCACCCGTACCGTTCCCGACCGGGCCGGACCGGTGATGTTGATCTCGATCGGCGCCTTCTTGTCCCGGTCGAACTTGGCCGCGTTCTCCACCAGGTTCGACATGGCCCGCTGGAGCATCCCGGGCCGTCCGTCGGTCGTCGTGTCGCCGCTGGTGCGCAGCACCATCTCGCGTCCGGTGCGCCGTTTGGCGACCCCCATGACCTCCTCGGCGATGTCGGCGACGTCCACCCGTTGCGGCGGCTCGGCGTCCGACTGCCCCGCCGCGAGGTCGACCAGCTCGTTGACCAGGTCGGTCAGCTCCCGCGCCTCCTGGGTGAGGTCGGCGACCAGTTCGTCCCGGGTGTCGGGGGGCAGCTCGTCGATGCGGCGCAGCAGCGAGATGTTCGTCCGCAGGGAGGTCAGCGGGGTGCGCAGCTCGTGCCCGGCGTCCTGCACCAGGCGGCGCTGGTCCTCCTCGGACTGGGCGAGCCGGCCCAGCATGCGGTCGAAGGCGCGGCCGAGCCGGCCCACCTCGTCAAGACCGGCCACCGGCACCTCGATGCCCAGCTGCCGGGTGCGGGCCACGTCCTCCGCGGCGGAGGTGAGGATGACCAGGCGCCGGGTGATCCGGCGGGCCAGCCACCAGCCGAACAGACCGGCCGCCACCACGACCGCCGCCATCAGGATGAGCGTGCGCTGCTGCAGCGTCCGCAACAGGTCCTCGGTGTCGCTGAACTCCTGCGCCACCTGGACCGCGCCCCGCCCGTCACCGAGCGAGACGGTGGCGATGCGGAACAGGTCCCCGTCCACCGGTACGTCCTTGTGCTCGACGACCTTCCCCGCCGTCGTCGCGAGCGCCATCGCCTTGTCCCGGGAGGTGACGGGCAGGGACGGACTGCCGTGGTCCACGATCTGGCCCTGGGCGCCCAGCACCTGCACATCGGTGCGGGCGGGCCGGACCAGGTCGTGCCCGGGACGGGAGGAGGAGAAGTCCTCGGGCACCATGTCGTGCTGCCGTACCTCGTCCCGGACGTCCTGCACGACCTGCATGAACACCGACTGCTGGTCGACCCGCACGAGCCGCGCGGCGCTGCCGTAGGACAGGATGCCGACGAGGATCGTGACGGCGGCGGTGACGGCCGCGAAAGAGACGGCGAAGGTGGTGCGCAGGGAGACCAACTTGGGCCGGCGCCGGGCCAGCAGCCGCCGCAGGCGGCCCACCTAGTCCTCCCGCAGCACGTAACCCACGCCCCGCACGGTGTGGATCAGCTGCGGCGCGCCGGGCTCGTCCAGCTTGCGGCGCAGATAGCCGACGTAGACGGCGAGGTTCTTCGAGCCGGGGCCGAAGTCGTAGCCCCAGATCCGGTCGTAGATCGTGGAGTGGTCGAGCACGATGCCCGCGTTGCGCACGAGCAGCTCCAGCAGCTCGAACTCGGTGCGGGTCAGCTCCAGCTCGCGCTGGCCCCGCCAGGCCCGGCGGGCCTGCAGGTCCATGCGAATGCCGGCGGCCTCCACCTGCCGGTCGGAGAGCTGGACCTCCCGGCCGCCGTTCTCCCCGCCGCCGGCGCCGGCACCGGCGGGCACCGGGCTGGTACGGCGGAGCAGGGCGCGCAGCCGGGCGAAGACCTCCTCGACGTCGAACGGCTTGACCACGTAGTCGTCGGCGCCGGCGTCCAGGCCCGCGATCCGGTCGGCGGTCTCCACGAGGGCGGTGAGCATGAGGATCGGGGTGCGGTCGCCCTCGGCGCGCAGCACGCGGCAGACCTGGAGGCCGTCGATCCCCGGCATCATCACGTCGAGCACGAGGACGTCCGGCGGCGTCTTGTGGGCCTGAGCCAGCGCCTCGACGCCGTCGGCCACCGCCGTCACCTCGTACCCTTCCAGGGCCAGGGCACGCTCCAGGGCGTGACGAATGGCGCGGTCGTCTTCAGCGAGCAGCACAGTCTGGGGCACGCACCCAGTTTGCCAAGGTGTCCGGCGGTTCGGTCGAGACGAGTGGACCTACGATCACCCTTTTTACCCGCCTCTCACCGTCACACGGGCAACCGGGACCGCCGCCCTACCGTCTTCTCACCCCGCATGAGCACCGAGCCGGGCGAGCTGCTCCTCGAACGGCACGACCCGTTCCACGGACGGCAGAGCGCGTTCCACGGACGCCACGGCCGGTTCCGGTAGGGCCTGCCGCCCGGGACCGCCCGCCCGCAGCCCCGTCATCAGGGCGGCCAGCTCCGCGCCCGCCCGCTCGGTCCGTCCGGCGAGCCCTTCCTCCCCCCAGTCCTCCGACGCCGCGTACACCCCGGTGGGGACGATCACGGCCCGCAGGTGGGCGAACAGCGGCCGCAGGGCGTGCTCCAGCACCAGCGAGTGCCGGGCCGTACCGCCGGTGGCCGCGATCAGTACCGGCTTGCCCGCCAGCGCGTCCTTGTCGAGGACGTCGAAGAACGACTTGAACAGTCCGCTGTACGACGCCGAGAACACCGGGGTCACGACGATCAGCCCGTCGGCCGCCGTCACCGCGGCCTGTGCGGCGGCGAGCGCCCTGCCCGGGAATCCGTTGGTGAAGTTGTGCGCGATCTCCACGGCGAGGTCCCGCAACTCGACCACCTCCACCTCCACCTCGGACCGCCGTGCCACCGCGGCGGCCAGCCGGTCGCCCAGCAACCGGGTGGAGGAGGGCACGCTCAGCCCCGCCGAGACGACGACGAGCTTCATGCGGCGGCCCCCTTCTGCGCGGCGGCGAGCAGCGAGGCGTGGGTCGGCGCCTCCGGCACGTCGGCGGGACGGCCGTTCGCGAACTCCTTGCGCAGCACGGGCACGACCTCGTCGCCGAGCAGGTCGATCTGCTCCAGCACGGTCTTCAGCGGCAGGCCGGCGTGGTCCACCAGGAACAGCTGGCGCTGGTAGTCACCGGCGTACTCGCGGAAGGACAGGGTCTTCTCGATGACCTGCTCGGGGGTGCCGACGGTCAGCGGGGTCCGGTCGGTGAAGTCCTCCAGGGAGGGCCCGTGGCCGTACACCGGCGCGTTGTCGAAGTACGGCCGGAACTCGCGCACCGCGTCCTGCGACGTCCGCCGCATGAACACCTGGCCGCCGAGACCGACGATCGCCTGCTCGGGCGTGCCGTGGCCGTAGTGGGCGAACCGGGTGCGGTACAGCTCGACCATGCGCCTGGTGTGGTCGGCCGGCCAGAAGATGTTGTTGTGGAAGAAGCCGTCGCCGTAGTAGGCCGCCTGCTCGGCGATCTCCGGCGAGCGGATGGAGCCGTGCCAGACGAACGGCGGTACGCCGTCCAGCGGGCGGGGGGTGGAGGTGAAGCCCTGCAGCGGGGTGCGGAACTTCCCCTCCCAGTCCACGACGTCCTCGCGCCACAGCCGGCGCAGCAGGGCGTAGTTCTCGATGGCGAGGTTGATGCCCTGCCGGATGTCCTGGCCGAACCAGGGGTAGACCGGCCCGGTGTTGCCGCGGCCCATCATCAGGTCGACGCGCCCGTCGGCCAGGTGCTGGAGCATCGCGTAGTCCTCCGCGATCTTCACCGGGTCGTTGGTGGTGATCAGGGTGGTGGAGGTGGACAGGATCAGCTTCTCCGTCCGCGCCGCCACGTGGCCGAGCATGGTCGTCGGGGACGAGGGCACGAACGGCGGGTTGTGGTGCTCGCCGGTGGCGAAGACGTCCAGGCCGACCTCCTCGGCCTTGAGCGCGATGGCGACCATGGCCTTGATCCGCTCGCGCTCGGTCGGCGTACGCCCCGTGGTCGGGTCCGGCGTGACGTCGCCGACCGTGAAGATCCCGAACTGCATGGTCGCTCACCTTCCAGGTTGTTTATCCTTCAACTATATCCGCGAACGGCCCCCCACCCCCGGATATTCCGCCCGCTCGGGGCACGATCACCAGCCGCCCCCGCAGCCCACCCGCCGCAAGCCGGGCATGCGCCCTCGCCGCCTGCTCGAGCGCGTACGTCTCCGCCACCCGCAGCGTCGGCACCCCCTCGTCCACCAGCCGGACCGGCTCCGCGAGCCGCACGCCGTCGACCCGCACCCACCCGTGCCGGTCACCAGGCGCCGTCCATCGGGGGACAAGCGGCCCCGGGACACCGACCGGGCCGCGCGTGCCAAGCTGCTGCCCATGTCGATCCTCCGCTCCGCCGCCCTGTTCGTCCTCGCCGCCGTCTTCGAGATCGGCGGTGCCTGGCTCATCTGGCAGGGCGTGCGCGAGCACCGCGGCTGGCTGTGGATGACAGGCGGTGTCCTGGCCCTCGGCGCGTACGGATTCGTCGCCACCTTCCAGCCGGACGCCCATTTCGGCCGCATCCTGGCCGCGTACGGCGGCATCTTCGTCGCCGGTTCGCTCCTGTGGGGTGCGATCGCCGACGGCTACCGCCCCGACCGCTGGGACGTCACCGGGGCGCTGATCTGCCTCGCCGGGATGGCCGTGATCATGTGGGCGCCGCGGAACGGCGCCTGACTCTGACCTACGCTGGACGGAGCCGTACGCCACCAGAACCCAGGAGCTGCCCATGGCCCCCGCCTCCCGCATCGCCGTCGTCACCGGTGCGAGCAGCGGCATCGGCGCCGCCACGGCCCGGCAGCTCGCGGAGGCCGGCTACCGCGTCGTCCTCGCGGCCCGCCGCAAGGACCGCATCGAGGCACTGGCGGAGGAACTGACCACGGCGGGTCACTCCGCGGTGGCCTACCAGCTGGACGTCACCGACCGCGCGGCGGTGGACGAGTTCGCCACCGCCTTCCAGACCGTTGCCGTCCTGGTCAACAACGCGGGCGGCGCCCTCGGCGCGGACCCGGTGGCCACCGGCGACCCGGCGGACTGGCGCACGATGTACGAGACGAACGTCATCGGCACCCTCAACCTCACCCAGGCCCTGCTCCCGAAGCTGATCGCGAGCGGCGACGGCGTGGTCGTGGTCGTCTCCTCCACCGCCGGCCACGGCACCTACGAGGGCGGCGCGGGCTATGTCGCCGCCAAGCACGGCGCCCACGTCCTCGCCGAGACCCTCCGCCTGGAGATCGTCGGCCGGCCGGTCCGCGTCGTCGAGATCGCCCCCGGCATGGTCAAGACGGAGGAGTTCGCCCTGACCCGCTTCGCCGGCGACGAGGCGAAGGCCGCCAAGGTCTACGAGGGCGTGCCCGACCCCCTCACGGCGGACGACGTGGCGGAGACGATCACCTGGGCGGTCACCCGCCCCGGCCACGTCAACGTCGATCTCCTCGTCCTCCGCCCCCGCGCGCAGGCGTCCAACACGAAGGTCTACAGGGAATCGCAATGACGGAGCAGCCCCTCGAAGGACCCGCCGCCGTCGACTCCCTCGAAAAGGCCCGCCTGGCTCAGGAAACCAGGGACGAACGCAAGGTCTGGTACTTCCTCGGCTACTTCCTCTTCGGCATCCACATCGTGGCGTTCGTCATGATCTACGCGGTCCGCCACGCGAAGTGACCCGCCGAGCAGACCGGTGGGCGTGACGAACGTTCGCCACGCCCACCGTCGCGCCCAGGGGGTCTCGTTCGGATCAGGTCGGACAGACCGCGGCGTCCGGTGCCGTGCGTCACAAGGGAGGGTCACCCGCGGACCCGGGCCGATCCGAACGAAACCCCCTAGCCCTTCACGCAGACGACCTGCTTCAGCTTCGCCACGACCTCCACCAGGTCCCGCTGCTGGTCGATGACCTGGTCGATCGACTTGTAGGCGCCCGGGATCTCGTCCACGACGCCGGAGTCCTTGCGGCACTCCACGCCCCGGGTCTGCTCCTCCAGGTCCCTCGTCGAGAAGCGCCGCTTGGCAGCGTTGCGGCTCATCCGCCGACCCGCACCGTGCGACGCGGAGTTGAAGGACTTCTCGTTGCCGCGGCCCTTCACGATGTACGAACCGGTGCCCATGGAGCCGGGGATGATGCCGTACTCCCCGGTCCGGGCACTGATCGCGCCCTTGCGGGTGACGAGCAGGTCCACGCCCTCGTACCGCTCGCGGCTCACGTAGTTGTGGTGGCAGCTCACCTCGGGCTCGAAGGTCACCTTGGCCTTCTTGAACTCCTTGCGGACCACGTCCTTGAGGAGCGCCATCATGAGCGACCGGTTGTGCTTCGCGTACTCCTGAGCCCAGAAGAGGTCGTTCTCGTAGGCGGCCATCTGCGGAGTGTCCGCGACGAAGACCGCCAAGTCCCGATCGACCAGGCCCTGGTTGTGCGGGAGCTTCTGGGCCACGCCGATGTGGTGCTCGGCGAGTTCCTTGCCGATGTTGCGCGAGCCCGAGTGGAGCATGAGCCACACCGAATCGGACGTGTCTATGCACACCTCGACAAAATGATTGCCCGACCCGAGCGTCCCCATCTGCTTGTACGCCCGGTCCTGACGGAACCTGACCGCTTCCGCGACCCCGTCGAACCGCTGCCAGAAGTCGTCCCAACCCGCCGTGGCCAGCCCGTGGAAGTCCCCCGGCTCCACGGGATCCTCGTGCATCCCCCGCCCCACCGGAATCGCCTGCTCGATCCTCGACCGCAGTCGCGACAGGTCTCCCGGCAGATCGCCGGCCGTCAGCGAGGTCTTCACCGCGGACATTCCGCAGCCGATGTCCACCCCGACCGCCGCCGGGCACACCGCGCCCTGCATGGCGATGACCGAGCCGACCGTCGCCCCCTTGCCGTAGTGCACGTCCGGCATCACGGCGAGGCCCTTGATCCAGGGCAGGGTGGCGACGTTCTGGAGCTGACGCAGGGCCACGTCCTCGACCGTCGCGGGGTCCGTCCACATCCGGATCGGGACCTTGGCGCCCGGCATCTCGACGTACGACATACGTTCCTCATTCCCCCGAAAACGACAACACGGATTTACGCAAGGCTTATAAGCAGCAATAAGGAAAAGCAGCTTCAGGGCCGGTGAAAAAGGACAAGGGACCGGCGGCCACGGCAGCGCGTGCGATACACATTGTCTCCAGGGGACGCCCCGCCGCGGCAAGCGAATAACCAGCGGGGACACTGGAGCACCGAGCGAGCGCACACCCGAGAGGAGCCCGACCGTGCAGCGGAAGGCGTACGTAACCGGCACCGCCGCCCTCCTCGCGGCGCTTCTGGCCGGTTGCTCGAGCGGCTCGGGGAGCGACGCTTCGTCGGACAACTCCAACCCGGGTGACGCCGGTACGGCCACCGTCGCCGCCCAGCCCGGCAAGTACCGCACGCTTCCCGAACCCTGTGGCGCGGTGGGTCACGACACGCTGGACTCGATGCTGCCCGGCATCAAGCAGATCACGGACCCCGTGCAGCGGGACAAGGCCTATCAGGGGCAGGCCGCGCTCACGTACGACACCGATCGCAAGGTCGGCTGCCACTGGAAGGTGGAGTCCGCGGACGCCACCGACCGTCTCTCGGTCGACTTCGAGCGCGTGGTGTCGTACGACAACTCGGTCAGCGACGACGACCAGGCGAAGAAGCTGTTCGAGGGGAAGGAGTCGGCCGCCGACCTCCCGGCGCCGGGCAGCAGTTCCTCCCCGACGGCTGGGGCGGCTGCGCCCGGACCCACGTCCTCGGCGTCGTCCAGTGGTGACCCCTCCCCCTCCGGCTCCCCCTCCTCCGGCGCTTCCGCGGCCGATCTGCTGCCGCGGGTGCTGTCGGGGCTCGGTGACGAGGCGTACATCGACGACCAGCTCAGTCCGGCCGGGTCGACGGCCGAACAGCGGACGGTGACTGTGGTGTTCCGCACGTCCAATGTCGTCGTCACCATCGAGTACGAGGAGCAGCCGACGGCGCTCGGCTCGGTCCCGGACAGCAAGGAAATGCAGGACAAGGCCCGGAATCTGGCCTCTCATCTGGATGACGCGCTGGGCGGTTGACGGCTCACGGAGCCGCTCGTCGGGGTGTGCGCGAAGCACCCGAACGGAAACCGCACAGCTCCTTCACCGCGTACCGTGGGGCCCCGCAAGGACCCGCACGACCACCGAGCGTCATGAGTGAAGGAACCATGCAGCGAGCAGCCCAGCGAGACGACCGTGCCCCGGGGGTACCTCCCATGCCTGTCCGGCAGTGGGAGGGAGGAATCCGTGGCAAGCGCCTGAGCCGTGTCCTTGTCTGCGCGGCAGCCGTCCCGGCGATGCTGATCACCGCCGCCTGTTCGTCGGACTCCGGTGACTCCAAGGCGAAGGGGTCCGGCAGCGGTGCCCAGCAGTCCGCGGGCGGGGGCACCGGGCCGTCGGCGAGTGCGTCGTCGACGGTGCAGGCGGCGGCCTACAAGAAGTTGCCGGACGCGTGCGCGGTGCTGTCGAAGAAAACCCTGACGGATCTGGTGCCGCAGGACACCTCCGGCAAGAAGGGCACTTCGGACGATCCGTCGTCGCGTGCCTCGTGTTCGTGGAGCAGCCTGGACAACAACGGTGTGAAGGGTTCGCAGTTCCGCTGGCTGAACGTGTCGCTGCTGCGCTTCGACTCGGACGGCACGCGCGGTTCCGGTGACGCGCAGGCGCACACGTACTTCGCCCAGCAGGTGAGGGACGCGTCGGCGGTGGACGGCGCGAAGAACACGAAGCAGATCCCGCTGTCGGGTACGGGCGCGGAGGCGACGGCCGTGCGCTACGACCTGCAGAAGAAGGAGGGTCTGTTCAAGCAGCAGACGGTGGTCGCGCGGGTCGAGAACGTGGTGGTCACGCTCGACTACAACGGCGCGGGTCTGGCGGGCGAGAGGACGCCGGACGCGGACGGTCTGACGAAGTCGGCCGAGGCCGCGATCAAGGAGGCGGTCACAGCGGTGTCGTCCGCCAACGACGGCTCGGCGGCAGGCGGTTCGGGCTCGTCGTCGGCGTCTCCTTCGCAGTCGGCGTCGAAGTCGCCGACTCCCGGCAAGTCGGCCTCTTCCAGCGCTTCTCCGTCCAAGTCGGCGGCGAAGAAGAGCTGAGCGGGCTGCGGAAGCCCTGACCGGTACCACGTTCGCCGCACGCGTGTGCCACCCTGTTGCGCGCAACAACAGGCAATGGGAGGGGAGTACGAGTGGCCGCGCCACTGCAGCTGACTCGGATGCACCGCGTTCTCATCGGCGTGGTCGTGACCGGCGCCTTGATCATCGCCGGAATCGGTTTCGCCGGCTCGTACGCGGCCGTCCGTGAGCTGGCCATCAAGAAGGGCTTCGGGAACTTCTCCTATGTGTTCCCGGTGGGTATCGACGCAGGCATCTGTGTGCTGCTCGCCCTGGACCTGCTCCTGACGTGGATCCGTATCCCCTTCCCGTTGCTGCGGCAGACGGCGTGGCTGCTGACGGCGGCGACGATCGCCTTCAACGGCGCCGCGGCCTGGCCGGATCCGCTGGGCGTGGGCATGCACGCGGTGATTCCGGTGCTGTTCGTGGTCGCTGTGGAGGCGGCGCGGCATGCGATCGGCCGGATCGCCGACATCACGGCGGACAAGCACATGGAGGGGGTGCGGCTGACCCGTTGGCTGCTGTCCCCGGTGCCGACGTTCCTGCTGTGGCGGCGGATGAAGCTGTGGGAGCTGCGGTCGTACGACCAGGTGATCAAGCTGGAGCAGGAGCGTCTGGTGTATCAGGCGAGGCTGCGTTCGCGGTTCGGCCGTGCGTGGCGCAGGAAGGCTCCGGTGGAGTCGTTGATGCCGCTGCGGCTGGCGCGGTACGGCGTTCCGCTGGCGGAGACGGCTGCGGCGGGCCTGTCGGCGGCGGGTATAGAGCCGAGCCGGACACCGGCGGTGGCGGCGGGCGGTGCGGCGCCCTCTGCGCAGCGGACGGTGCCTGCCGGGGAGCAGCGTCCGCAGTTGCCGGGCCGGTACGCCGGGCCGGCGGAGCATGTTCCCGTGGACGAGGCGAGTCCGTGGTTCCAGGCTCCGCGCGAGGTGGAGTATCACGGGGGCTACGACCCGACGTACGACCCGATGATGCAGGAGCCTCAGTACGCTCCGGAGGAGCAGTACGAGGAGTGGTACGAGGATCAGCCCGCGGAGCAGTTCCAGCAGCCTTCTCCCGAGGAGACCGGCAGCTTCCCGATCCCGGTGGGTCCGAACCGAACCCGCGAGCTGGGTGAGGGCGGGGGTACGCCGGAGCCGGATCCGACGGAGGACGACTACTACCAGGTGTTCCGGAAGTCGATCGACGGCAGTTTCCCGACGCCGCACCAGTTCGGCGAGGCGGTGGAGGCGACGTACGGGCAGACGCTCCCGCCGCGTGACGCGGACCGGATGGTCAAGCGATTCACCAACCGTTTCAACGCGGAGCTGGAGGAGAACCACATCGCGTAGGCACACGAGAAGGGGCCCTCCGCCGGGAGGGCCCCTTTCTTCTTGCGCGCTTTCCTACGGCGTTCTTACTCGCCGAGCAGCGTGCGGACCCGTTCCTGTCCCACCGCGAGCAGCAGGGTGGGCAGCCGGGGGCCGGTGTCGCGTCCGACGAGCAGGTGGTAGAGCAGGGCGAAGAAGGAACGCTGGGCGGTCTTGATCTCCGGCGGCAGCTCCTTCGGCGTGGCGTCGGCCGGGAAGCCGGCCTGGACCTTGGGGACGCCGTAGACGAGGTGGGTCAGTCCGTCGAGCGACCAGTGCTCGGCGAGGCCGTCGAGCAACAGCCGTACGGACTGCTGGGAAGCCTCGTCGAGGGACTTCAGCAGTTCCACGTCCGGCTCGTCGCGCACGATGGTCCGCTGGTCCGCGGGCACGTGGGTGTTGATCCAGGACTCGGCCCTGTCGTAGCGGGGCCGCACCTCGTCCAGGGAGGCCAGGGGCTGCTCCGGGTCGAGCTCGGAGAGGATCCGCAGGGCCTGGTCCTCGTGTCCGGCGGTGATGTCCGCGACGGAGGCGAGGGTGCGGTACGGCAGCGGCCGCGGCGTCCTGGGCAGCTCACCGGAGGCGGTGCCGACCGCGCGCGTGTAGGCGGCGACGTCGCCCGGCAGGGCGGAGCCTCCCCCAGAGCCGAAAGCCTGGGAGGCGCCCCCAGCGACCTTGGCGGCGAGCTTGTCCCACTCGTCGTAGAGCCGCTGGATCTCCTGGTCGAAGGCGATCTTGAAGGACTGGTTGGGCCTGCGGCGGGCGTAGAGCCAGCGGATGAGCTGCGGCTCCATGATCTTCAGCGCGTCGGCCGGGGTGGGGACCCCACCGCGCGAGGAGGACATCTTCGCCATGCCGGAGATGCCGACGAAGGCGTACATGGGGCCGATGGGCTGCTTGCCGCCGAAGATCGGCACGATCTGCCCGCCGACCTGGAAGGACGAGCCCGGCGAGGAGTGGTCGACGCCGCTCGGCTCGAAGATCACTCCCTCGTACGCCCAGCGCATCGGCCAGTCGACCTTCCACACCAGCTTGCCGCGGTTGAACTCGCTGAGCCGGACGGTCTCGGAGAAGCCGCAGGCGGTGCAGGTGTACGACAGTTCGGTGGAGTCGTCGTCGTAGGAGGTGACGGTCGTCAGGTCCTTCTCGCAGGCGCCGCAGTACGGCTTGTACGGGAAGTACCCGGCGGAGCCGGAGGAGCCGTCGTCCTCGCTCGCCGCGCCGGAGCCCTCCTCGGCCTCCAGCTCGGCCTCGTCGACGGCCTTCTGCTGCTGCTTGGGGGCCTTCTTGGTGCGGTACTGGGCGAGGATCGCATCGATCTCGCTCCGGTGCTTCATGGCGTGCAGGATCTGCTCGCGGTAGGCGCCGGAGGTGTACTGCGCGGTCTGGCTGATGCCGTCGAACTCGACGCCCAGCTCGGCCAGCGAGGCGATCATCGCGGCCTTGAAGTGCTCGGCCCAGTTCGGGTGCTGCGATCCGCGGGGTGCCGGCACCGAGGTCAGCGGCTTGCCGATGTGCTCGGCCCAGGTCTCGTCGATGCCCTCGACGCCGGCCGGGACCTTGCGGTAGCGGTCGTAGTCGTCCCAGGAGATCAGGTGCCGGACCTGGTACCCGCGGCGGCGGATCTCGTCGGCGACCAGGTGCGGGGTCATGACCTCGCGCAGGTTGCCGAGGTGGATCGGACCCGACGGAGAGAGCCCGGACGCGACGACGACCGGTTTGCCCGGGGCCCGGCGCTCCGACTCCTCGATGACCTCATCCGCGAAACGGGAGACCCAGTCGGTGGTCTCGGTGCTCTGAGCCACGATCGGCACGTCCTTCTTTCTGAACGGGGTGGCACTCCGTCTGATCGGGGTGCCACTCCATTCTCACAGACCGGGATGCGACGGCGAAAACGGCTTTACCTGCCGTGGGATACTGGCTGGGTCTATCCATCCCCACGAGGAGAACGGCACCCATTCCTATGGCCTCGGTCACGTCCCTCAGCGACAGCGTCCAGCAGCACCTCGCGTCCGCCCTCTCGGCCACCCTGCCCGAGGCCGCCGGCGCGGACCCGCTGCTGCGACGAAGCGACCGGGCCGACTTCCAGGCCAACGGCATCCTGGCGCTGGCCAAGAAGGCGAAGGCGAACCCGAGGGAGCTGGCGACACGGGTCGTCTCCCATGTGGTGACGGGGGACGAGCTGATCAAGGACGTCGAGGTCTCCGGCCCCGGCTTCCTGAACATCAGGATCGCGGACCGGGCGATCACCGGGAACCTGGCCGCGCGGTACGCGGACGAGTCGGGCCGCCTCGGCGTGCCGACCGCCCCTGAGCCGGGCACGACGGTGATCGACTACGCGCAGCCGAACGTGGCGAAGGAGATGCACGTAGGCCATCTGCGGTCGGCGGTGATCGGCGACTCGGTGGTCCAGCTCCTGGAGTTCACCGGTGAGAACGTGATTCGCCGGCATCACATCGGCGACTGGGGCACCCAGTTCGGCATGCTGATCCAGTACCTGGACGAGCACCCGCACGAGCTGGACCACAAGGACGCCCAGGTGACGGGTGAGGAGGCGATGTCGAATCTCGACCGCCTCTACAAGGCCGCGCGAAGGAAGTTCGACTCCGACGAGGAGTTCAAGACGCGCGCCCGCCGCCGTGTGGTGGACCTGCAGGCCGGTGACCCGCACACGCTGGCCACGTGGCAGAAGTTCGTGGACGAGTCGAAGATCTATTTCTTCTCCGTCTTCGAGAAGCTGGACATGGAGATCCAGGACCCGGACATCGTCGGCGAGTCGGGGTACAACGACATGCTGGCGGAGACCTGCCGCCTCCTGGAGGAGTCGGGCGTCGCGGTCCGCAGCGAGGGCGCCCTGTGCGTGTTCTTCGACGACATCAAGGGCCCGGACGGCAACCCGGTCCCGCTGATCGTCCAGAAGTCGGACGGCGGCTACGGCTACGCGGCCACCGACCTGTCGGCGATCCGCGACCGCGTCTTCCACCTCAAGGCGAACACGCTCCTGTACGTGGTGGACGCCCGCCAGGCGCTGCACTTCAAGATGGTCTTCGAGACGGCACGGCGGGCCGGCTGGCTGAACGAGGACGTCAAGGCGTTCCAGCTGGCGTTCGGCACGGTCCTCGGCAAGGACGGCAAGCCGTTCAAGACGCGTGAGGGCGAGACGGTCCGGCTGGTGGACCTGCTGGACGAGGCGATCGACCGCGCGTCGGCCGTCGTACGGGAGAAGGCCCAGGATCTCTCCGAGGAGGAGATCGCCGAGCGGGGCGCCCAGGTGGGCATCGGCGCGGTGAAGTACGCGGACCTGTCGACGTCGGCGAACCGGGACTACAAGTTCGACCTGGACCAGATGGTCTCGCTGAACGGCGACACGTCCGTCTACCTGCAGTACGCGTACGCCCGTATCCGCTCCATCCTGCGCAAGGCCGGCGAGACCCGCCCGGCCGCGCACCCGGAGCTGGCGCTGGCGGACGCCGAGCGCGCCCTCGGCCTGCACGTGGACGCCTTCGCGGAGACGGTCACGGAGGCGGCGGCGGAGTACGCCCCGCACAAGCTGGCCGCGTACCTGTACCAGCTGGCGTCCCTCTACACGTCGTTCTACGACAAGTGCCCGGTGCTGAAGGCTCAGACGTCGGCCCAGGTCGAGAACCGTCTCTTCCTGTGCGACGTCACGGCCCGCACCCTGCACCAGGGGATGGCGCTGCTGGGCATCCGGACGCCCGAGAAGCTGTGATCGGCACCCCTTAGAGTCTGTGGAGCGCTGTTGTGCCTCCACAGACTCTGAGGGAGCCCGATGTCCGAGCGAGTCCCTGATCCCGCCACGTCCCATTTCGGCCGGGACGGCATGCGCCGGTTCACGGTGCCGGCCTCCTACGGCGTCCAGTTGCCCGACGCGGTCCGCGAGGGGCTGGCGGGCACGGGTGTCCCGCTGCACGTACAGCCGTACTTCACGGCCGCGGGTGACACCGACGACCCCGCCCTGGGGCTCATCGCAGGGCACCAGGGGCTGCCCGCGCCCGTCGGCGGGCGGCAGAACTGGCTGCGGATCGGCGGCGATCCGCTGGCCCATCTGTGCGTGCGTCCGGACGGCGCGGTGCAGGCGGTGTTCCTGGGACTCGGCGAGGGCGACATGTTCGTCAGCTCGGACGTGTGGGCGTTCAACGCCTCGCTGGCCGCCCTGGACCGTCGCGTGCCGGTGATCGCCGCCTCGACCAGCCTTCCGGTGGCGGCGGCCGCGTTCCGTGAACTGAACGCCGAGCTGCGGCACATCGACGCCGCCGCGTTCGAGGACCGCGAGAGCTGGTGGCCGAAGGTGCTGGACGACGTGCGGCACACCCTCAACTTCCCGTTCTCCTCCGCCTTCGAGTACGTCGACGCGTCGGGCGCCAAGCAGATCGTCACCGACGCGACCGGACCGGGCCGCCCGCACCCCGGGGAACTGGTCTGGTCCCGGCTGCAGGCCGAGGGCATCTCTCCGGAACAGGTCCGGCGCGTCTACTGCGAGCTGGAACCGTGCATGATGCCGGGCCACTACTGCGCCGTATGGCTGCAGGCGACGTTTCCGCACGCGGAGTTCACACACAGCTTCGACTACGGCGACACGGCGGACGCGCGTGAAGAGGGACTCAAGGAGTTGACCACCTACGCGGCGAAGCAGGCGGGCCGCCAGTGACCGGGGCACCGAAGTGGTCCCGCCCGGCGGCGGGCCGCGAACCGGCCGCCGCCGCGCTCCTGTCCTGGCTGGCCGATCCGCAGGCCCCCCGCCTGTGTGTCGTCACAGGCGGAGCGGGATGCGGCAAGTCGACCCTGCTGGCGTGGATGATCGGGCACGGGACGCGGGAGGGGACGCAGCCGGAACGCCGGATCCACGGTTTCGTGCCCCTGGCCGACCAGACCGCCCTGACCTGTGCCTGGACCCTGGCCGGCCAGCTGTACACGGCCGCCCGCACCCCGGGCGAGCTGGTCGAGGCCCTGGCCGCCGACGAACGCCGTACGGTGATCGCGCTGCCGGATCTGCACGCGGCGGCGGACGTCGAGGCGGTGACCGAACTCGCCCTGACATTATTGGACTTGTCGCACGTACGGCTGGTCGTGGAGGTCCGCAGCGACACCGCCGGAACCCTCACGGCGGTCCCCTCGGCGGTGATGGACCTCGATCAGCCGCAGTGGACGGATCCGCGGCGGTACGCGGCATGGGCCGCCACCCGGCCCGCCGGCCGCCGCAAGCCGGAGCCCGGACCCTCCACCCCCGCCGTCGACCTGGACGACCCGGTGGCGGTCTGCGCCGCGGACCCCTGGCAGGTGTCCGTCGCCTACGAGCGCTCCTCGGACCCCCACGGAGGCCTGCGCGCGGCATGGCTGCGGGCCGGAGCCTCCCTGACCCGCGACCAGACACCGGCGGACCGTGCCGTCGTCCTCCTGGCGGCGTTGGGCGACGACGCGGACCCGAGGCTGCCGCAGACGCTGACGACGCCGGCCGCGGGCGCCGCTTGGCAGGTGGTCTGGCGCAGGGTGCGCGGTGACGTCCGCCCACCGTGGCCGGGACCGGCACGCGCGCTCTCGTCGGGGCGCGGGCACCTTGCCGGACAGCTCGTCGTGGCCGATCACCAGGGCACGGTCCGCCTGCTGGAGGAGGCGGACGCGACCCCGGCCGGCCGGCTGCCGGAGCCGGTGGACGGGGTGCGTGCCGTGGCCGCCGTGCCCGGGGGTGACGTCCTGGTCCTGGACACGCACGGCCGGCTCCAGACCTGGCCCAGCCCCTCGGCACCGCGAGCCACGGGTCTGGCGGCACTGCTGGAGGACGGCCCGAGACCGTTGGAACGGCTGGTGGATGCGGCACGGTCCCACGTGGGCGGCCCGGCGGTGGCGTTGGCGTACGCGGAGGGCCTGCTGGCGGTGGGCGACGCAACGGGCCGGGTGCACGTGTTCTCCGAGGCCCAGGGTGAGCCGGAGCCGCTGACGGCGCGGCTGCACGAGGGCGAGGTGGCGGCCGTGGCAGCCCTGCGCCTTGGGACATCCGACGACGCGCCGGGCATCCCCCTGATCCACAGCGGCGGTCACGACGGCACGGTACGGGCGTGGGGCCCCGGCGCCGAGCCGCTCGCCACCCCTGTCGTATCGCGGCCGTGCCCGGTGACGGCCCTGGCAGCGGCGACCACCCACGCCGGGGCACCGGTGCTGGCCGTCGGCTGGGCGGACGGACTGGTCGAGCACCACACCCTGGACGAGGAGGGCGTGGTCCGCCGCTACCGGCCGGGCGCCTTGGTGCGCGCGCTGGCGCTGACAGGGACCGGGACGCTGCTGGTCGGCACGGACGAGACACTGGTGCACCTGCGCCCGGCGTGACGAGCGCACCGATGGGCGGGCTTGTCACAGTCATGCCATAGAGGCGGAGTCGGCGTTGCCCTCCAACTCCCCTCATCCTTACGGTTTTCAGGCTCACATGACGATCGGAGGACGAGGGGGCGTCACGGGGGATGGGCTACACGATTCCGGGTTGGCTGGACCAGGTCCTCGACTACATCGGCATCCACTTCCCGAACGTCGACGAGGACGACTACCGTCACATGGCCACGGCCATGCGGGAGTTCGCCGACAAGTTCGAGGGACACGGCGCGGACGCGCACAGGACGGTGGAGCAGATCCTCGCCTCGTCCAAGGGCTGGGCCGTCCACTCGATGCAGACGCACTGGAACCAGGTCAAGGCCGGCCACCTGGACAAAATTCCCGAACTGGCCCGCCTGTTCGCCGACGCCCTCGACGTGGTCGCGGACGTCGTCTTCGGCATGAAGACCAAGGCAGAGGCCGAACTCGCCGTCATGGCGGGCTCGGTGGGCCTGTCGATCGGAGCGGCCTTCCTCACCGGCGGCCTGTCCGCCGTGCTCGGCGCGGCGGAGGTCACCGCCATGCGCCAACTGGTGAAACGCATCATCGACGAGGCAGCCGACCAGATCGTGAGCGAACTGATCGCCAGGGTCACCGAGCCGGTCAACGCCAAGCTGGAGGCGATGATCGAGGACGCGGTGCTGAATCTGGCGGAGGACGCGTTCTCCCTGCCGCAGGATCCGACCGGAGGAGGCGGTGGGCGAGCGGGTGGTGGCGGCGCGGGTGGTGGCGGCGCGGACGGTGGCGGCGCGGACGGCGGGCGCGGTCACGGCCACGGCGGCATGAAGTTGGCCTCGGCGGGAGGCAGCGGTGGCACGGAACCGGCCTCCGCGTCCGGCGGTTGGGCGGGGGGTGACCTCCACATGGACCACGAGGAATTCGAGAGCGGCGCCGGCAAGCTCTCCTTCCACGGCAGCGAACTCCACGCGAACAGCACCGCCCCACTCGGCCGTGCCAAGGGCCTGTTCGGCCGCACGAGGGGCAAGGACCCCTTCACCCAGACCTTCGACTCGGTGATCCACGGGGCCTTGGAAGGCTGCGAAAAGGCCCTGGCAAAGGTCGGCAAGCACCTCACCGAGACGGTCCCGGACCGTGCACGGGCGGTGTCGCGGCTGCACAAGGACAACGACATCGAGATCGGGAGGCGGGCCAAGCGGATCAAGACATGGAAGGACGGTGAGGACGCCGAAACGCGCACGTACCTGTTGCACGCCGACGGGTCCGTACAGCGCCTGCACGCCGACGGCGGTACGGGAGACCTCGACGACCACGACAAGAAGCGCCTCCATGGAATCGTCGGGGATGACGGCCGCTTCTACATCCCTGCGACGCCGAAACAGAAGTCGGAATTCCACGCCGAGCAAAAACATCCGGGAAGGGCCAAGTCTCAAAAGATCGACCCGTCCACCAGCGATCTCGCCCGGGCCACCCAGGCGGCTCGTGTGGTCCGCGGCGACGGCGGCGGAACAAACTATGCCGCAGGCCGTTACATCGACGGGGCCGGCAGGGAGTCAATCCTCGTCGGCTACAGCAATAAGAGGGGCCATTCCGAGCGCATGATAGGGTTTCCCGTCATTCACTCGAACCAGAAGCATGGACTTGAGGAAATATTCACAGAGCGGGAACCCTGTCAAAAGAACCCCGTGTGCGCCCGCTGACTGGATTACCACTTCGGCTCGGACCTGAAAGTGACCCACGCCGCAGATTACTACGACGAAAAAATGAAGACCACCAACACAGAACACACCAAATACGTGAACGGCCTGAAGAAGACGCTCGGACTATAGCACCACGCTAAGATGCACCCGTGAATTTCACCGTCAACTCCAGCGACCTGATCGAGGCTTACGGGCTGACCAACGTGGTCTATCATCCACAATTCACGGTCGACGAATCCGTCGACCCGCGCGCCTTTTCTCTGCTCAGCTCCGTAGGACTACCGCACTCAGAAGCCTTCACATCGAAAGAAGATCCGGAGGACCCGTACGAGCCGGGCTTCGACCCGCTGGTCGTAGGCAGTCGCTTCGACCATTACGGCTTGTCCTGCCCGGAGGAGAGCCGGACATGGTGGGTTCTGGGGTACCTCTTCACCTCACTCCTCGCCCTCGACCCACGGTCGGGGAAGGTGTACGCCTTCCCGGAGAGCGAAGAGCAGTACATTCTCCTGCACCGCGACCTGGAATCCCTGCTCTTCAGCCTCATCGAGTTCCGGAAGCTGGAAGTCGACCACGAGAACAACGTCGATCCCGCGGAACTCACCGAACGTTTCAGGCACGTGGTCGGCGCCTTCGATCCCACACCGTTCGCCGACGAGGAGTCGCAGTGGAACCTGTCGCTCGAGGAAATCGAGCACGGGATCTGGTAGGACCGCTGTGACGAAGAGTCCACGCCCGCTCGTCGGGCTGTCACCCCCGACACCATCGTGAGCCCCTGGAAGCCCCGCGTCTGAAAGCAGACCGCGGCGCGACGACCCGCCTGATGGCGGCGACGAGGAGTGGGCGGGACCTCGCCCCCGTACCTCGCCCCGTACCTCGCACCGGAGTCGGCGCGTCGGCTGGGGGCCAGTCCCTTCGGTCTGGGCCCGGGCACCTCCGTGCGGGGTGCCGGGATCGTGGCCCTCACCCCGCACGCGCGGGAGCGTGGCAGGCCGAGCACGGGGGCGTACGCCATCTGGCCGCGGTCGGTCATGCGGAGGGTGCCTCCGCATCCTCCGCCTCCTGCGCGTTGTCCTCGGCCAGCTCCCGCACGCGGCGGGCCAGGGCCTGGCGCACGGCGTCCGGGGCGAGGACGCGCAGGGGCGTGCCCAGGGTGAGGAGGTAGCGGGCGAGGCCGTCCGGGTCGGGTCCGCCGATGTCGACCACGGTGGCGTCGGGGCCGTCGGGGCGGTGGGTGCCGACCGTGGGCGGGATCAGCCGTAGCGCCTCGCTCGCGGGGAGGGGCAGGCGGACGGTCGCCGAGAGCGGGTAGGGGCCGTTCGCGATGTTGCGGGAGACCAGCCGGGCCGGGTCCGGTGCGTCGGTGAGGTCCGCCGGGTGGGCGGTGGGCTGGAGGCGGTCGACCCGGTCGGCGCGGAAGGTGCGCCACTGGGCGCGGGCGACGTCCCGCGCGACGAAGTACCAGCGGCGACCGGTGTGGACCAGTCGGTACGGGTCCACGTCCCGGGTCGTGCTTGTGCCCTCTCCGTCGGTGTACGACAGCCGGGCACGGCGGCCCTCTCTGCACGCGACGGCCAGTTCCAGTAGCAGGCCGGGGCGCAACGCGGAGTCGTCCGTCCCCGGGAGGCGTACGAACGCGTCGTCCAGCTCGCCGAGACGGTCCGCGATGTGCCGGGGCAGCACCTGCCGCAACTTCAGCAGTGCCGACAGGGCCGCCTGGTCCCCACCGAGCGCGCCGCTCAGCGCGGCCTGGCTCAGGCCGACGGCCACGGCCAGTGCCTCCTCGTCGTCGAGGATCAGCGGCGGTACGCGCGAGCCGGCGCGGAGGCGGTAACCGCCCCAGGGGCCGGCCTCGGAGTCGACCGTGTAGCCGAGGTCCCGGAGCCTCGCCACGTCCCGGCGGACCGTGCGGTCGGTGACCTCCATGCGCTCGGCCAGCTCGGTGCAGGTCCAGGAAGGACGCGAGGACAACAGGGACAGCAGGCGGAGAAGGCGGGCGGACGAGCTGAGCACGCGGGAAGTCTGGCACGCGGCAACCGGTGACCAGGACCGTAGCTGTCCTGGTCATGTCCTACCGTCCTCCCCATGACCACGGAAACCTCCTCCACGCCCGCGTTCCGCTTCGCCGCCGTCACCTTCGACTGTGCCGACCCCGCCGAGATGGCCCGGTTCTACAGCGAGTTGCTCGGCATGTCCGTCGCCTTCTCCAGCGACGACTTCGTCTTCCTCGGCAAGGAGGGCTCGACCGGCCTGGGCTTCAACCGCCTCGCCGACTACCGCCGACCCACCTGGCCGGACCCGGCCCAGGAGAAGCAGGCACACATCGAGCTGGGCGTGGACGACCTGGACGCCGCCGAGAAGCGGCTGCTCGAACTGGGCGCGCAGAAGCCCGAGTTCCAGCCGGGCGGGGAGCGGTGGCGGGTGCTGCTGGATCCCGCGGGGCACCCGTTCTGCATCACCACGCTCGTCTAGGGCGTGTTTCGAAAGTGGCGTCGTCCGCCCGGAGGGCGGGGTCCGCGGCGTCTGGTGCGGTGCATCGCAAGGCGGAGGGTCGTCCTCGTACCGGGCGTACGTGGACGATCCCGACAACGCGGCGAGGTGCCGTGCCAGGCGTCGCGGACCAGACGGGACTTTCGAGACACGCCCCAGGAGCGGGGCCCACCGGGGCACGCCGATAGCGGCCACACCCGCCGTCCGCCCTCGCCCGGGTCCTCGGCGGCTTCGAGAACCCGGTCCCGAAGCCGTCCGGTCCCGACCCGGTCGAGGGCGCCGTCCGGGTGATCCGCTTCCGGCACGACGCCGGTTGCGACCGCGCCCGGAGGATGCCGTGGGTAACTGGTGTCCGTTGCACCAGATGAGCCGCTCGTCCCGGTACCAGAGGCGCGGCCCCGACACATGCCGGTGTGACTGCGGCACGGGGAACCGCGTCCGCCGTCGTGGGCGGGCGCATCGCTTTGGAGGCTTTGTGCGAGTCTTCCGTCGCCCGCGTTCGCTCTCGGCCGTCGCCGCGTTGGGCGCGGCGCTGGCCGTCCTTCCCGCCTTGTCCCCCACGCCCGCCGCCGGCGCGGCTCTCAGCCGGTCCACGCATGCGCGGCCGGTCCGCTCCCCGGACTCCGGCCCCGCGCTGCACCATGACACCTCACCACCGCTGCGCACGCTGGCGCAGACGCCCGGGCCCCCGACCGCGCCGCACCCCGTGCCCCCCGGAGAGCCGCAGCATCCGGCGCTCCCCGGACAGGCCCCGGATCCGGTGGTGCAGCGCCACCAGGGCCGCCGGCCGCAGATCCCGCTGCGCAGCAATTTCGAGGGGGTTCCGGCGAGCGGCACCGTTCCGCCGGACCCGAACGCCTCGGTGGGATCCAGCCAGATCATGGAGGTCACCAACGTCGAACTCGCGGTGTACTCCAGGACCGGCACCGCGCTGCTCGGACCGATCCCGACCGACACCCTGTGGAAGGGCTTCGGCGGACCGTGCGAGACCGGGTTCAACGTGGACCCCGTCGTCCGGTGGGACACCCTTGCCCGCCGCTGGGTCTTCACCCAGTTCTCCGCGAATGACAACCTCCTGTGCGTGGGCGTCTCCACCACGTCCGACGCCACCGGCTCCTATCACCGCTACGCCTTCGAGTACCGGGAGGACCCCGACTACGAGAAGCTCGCGGTGTGGCCGGACGCCTACTACGTGACCATCAACTCCGGCGGTCCGCACAGGAAGGAGGTGTGCGCCTGGGACCGGAGCAGGATGCTGCGCGGTGAGGACGCGAGCCAACAGTGCTACCTGGTGCCGGCGATCCCCGTCCTCCTCGGCTCCGATCTCGACGGCACGAATCCGCCGCCGCGCGGGGAGCCCAACCTGCTGGTCACCATGGGCGACAACGGCCGGTCCCTGCGCTACTACCGGTTCCACGTCGACTGGAGGAACCAGGCCCGCACCTCCGTGACCGGCCCGGGAACCCTGAGGGTCGCGCCCTTCACCCCCGCCTGCGAGCACACCGTTCCCGACATGTGCGTTCCCCAGGCCGGTACCACGCAGAAGCTGGACTCGCTGTCCTACTGGCCCATGTACCGGCTCGCCTACCGCAACTTCGGCGACCACGAGTCACTGGTGTTCAACCACTCGGTCGACGCCCGCGGCGCCGTGGGGGTGCGCTGGTACGAGCTGCGGCTGCGCGACGGCCGGCCGGTCGTCCACCAGCAGAGCACCTATGCTCCGGACACCACCTACCGGTGGATGGGTTCCGTCGCCCAGAACAGGGTGGGTGACATCGCGCTGGGATACTCGCAGTCGTCCTCCCGGAACCATCCCTCGATCCGCGTCACCGGGCGTCTGGCGCACGACCGGTCGGGCCTGATGACGTTCCGCGAGACGACCGTGCTGACCGGCGCCGGCTCGCAGGTGGGGGACGTGCCGGAGCAGCCCTGGCGCTGGGGCGACTACACCTCCATGGCGATCGACCCGACGGACGACTGCACGTTCTGGTACACCAACGAGTACCTGCCGTCCGACGGCATCGACAACTGGCGCACCCGCATCGCCTCCTTCCGGCTCTCCGACTGCGACGGCGGGCATCAACGGCCCTGAGTGTCGACGGGGTGCCAGGCCGGGGCGGCCCGCCCGGTGCGTTGTACCGGCGGGCCGCCCCGGCCTTCCTCCTGGTGCCGGCCGCGTCTGCTGCGGGGCCTCCGCTGCGGCCACAGGAGCACGTACGCCGCCGAGCTCAGGCAGAACGCCAGCCGGATGAAGCCCCGGGTGGGGTCCGACGGGATCAGCAGGGCGCTGCCGTACAGGGAGATGAGCGCGATCCAGCTGACCCACGGGACCAGGCGGCGCTGGCCGATGGAGTCCCAGATCAGCGTGCCCAGCAGGACGGAGGCGTTGTAGTACGTGTACACGCTGGGGTCGAGGACGATGCGGGCGTCGGCCGCCAGGAACACCACCGCCGGCCAGCGGCCCCGTCGTACCGCAAGGGCGCCCAGGCCCATGCCGAGGGCCATCTGGGCGGGGCGGTCCCACCAGGGGGTCTGGGGGTCGTGCACGCCGAACCAGCGGAGCGAGGACGCCTGTTGGTTGGGGATCGTGAAGCGGGCCGCGTGCAGGGTTTCCAGGTGGGTCAGGTAGAAGGGCAGCCAGGCCAGCGCCACCAGGCCGAACGTCCAGGCCGCGGCGCGCGGGCGGGCCGGGCGCGGCAGGGCGAGCAGCAGTGGCAGGAAGCCGACCGCCCAGGGTTTGGAGTCGACCGCCAGGGCCAGGAAGACGCCGACCGCCGTGGCGTTGCCCCGGACCAGTGCGCGGACGGCGAGCGTGGTGAAGAACAGGGCGAGGACGTCGTCGAGGTGGGCGAAGCGGACCGCGACCTCGACCCACATGGGGATGAAGGCGGCGCCGGCGATCAGGACGCGTTGCTGGAGGCGTTTGTGGTTGACGCCCGTGCCGAGGTAGTGGTCGGCTGCGGCGCGGCCGACCAGCACAAGCATGTACAGGCCGAGACCGGACATGAACGCGTCGGCCAGTTTCTCACCCAGATCGGCGGGGAAGGGGGCGAAGAGTCCGGCGACGAGGAAGCTGACGGGGCCGATCTGCAGCTCGGGGTGGTTGGCGTAGAGGGCGAGGCCGCCTCCGTCGGCCTGGCCGAAGAGCAGTTGCTCGCCCTGGCGCAGATAGTGCCAGGACACGGCCGCGTGACGTTCGGCCACCGCGAACCAGACGACGGTCCACAGGGTGAGCAGCACGATGTGCCACCGCACCGGGTAACGCCCGATCCGCACGTTCCTCCGTCCTTTCCGCCACGCCGATCACCGTGCCCCACCCATCACAACACCACCCGGTAAGAGCCGGTTCGGGGGCCGGGGGTTCCTCGCGCGCGGCCGGTCAACCGCATTGTCAGTGGCGGCCTTTACAGTCACGGGTATGGCGACTCTTCCCAATCCGCTGCCCGAGCTGGCCACCGACCCCAGCGGTCGTTCCCTGGGGCTGCGGCTCCCTCCCGGCCGGCTGGTCGACCTGGCGTACGACGGCCCCTGGCACGAACCGCTGCTGTGGCACGCGGAGAAGCCGGCCGCACCGGGCACGTGGAAGGCGCTGGGCGCACCGGCGGCACGGGCCGGCCTGCTGCCGGTGCTGATAGACCTGGCGGCGTCCCGGGGCGGGCTGGAGGACTGGGTGCTGCTTCCCGGCGAGACGTCGTATCCGGGGGATCACGACGCCGAGGAGGTCCTGGCGGAGTACTGGGAGGAGGAGACGGAGGACGGCGAGCTCGTCGAGGAGATCGAGCCGTTCGGGGACACCTGGCCCGGCCTCGCACCGGCCGGCTCACTGTCCGCGGACCCGGACACCCGCGCCGCGCAGGTCGCCGACGGACTCGAGGGCGGCCGGGGCGCGGCGATCGAGGAGGCGCACCTCGCCCTGGTCCCGGCGCGCCGGTCCGCCGACATCCCGGCGGCGATCGGCTGGACCGGCGCGGTGAACTACGAGAGCGACGTGGCCCGGATCTGCGCGGTGCTGCGTTCCTGGGAGGACCGCTTCGGCATACGGGTGGTGGCCCTCGGCCCGGACACCCTCGTCGTCTCCGTCGCGGCTCCGCCGGCCACCCAGGAGGACGCCGAGGCGGTGGCGGCGGAACACTTCGCGTTCTGCCCGGACAACGTGCTCCAGGGCGAGGAGACCACCGTCCGCACGTATGCGAAGGGACTGGTCGGCCGGCCTGTCTGGACCTTCTGGTGGGACTGACTCCCCACCTTCGTCAGGCCCGCAGGGCCCGCCGCAGCCTGCGCAGCCCCTCCGCGATCTCCTCCGGCGTCTGGGTGACGAAGCACAGGCGCAGGGTGGAGGGGTCGGGGGTGCCGGCGTAGAAGGGCGCGCCGGGGACGTAGGCCACGTTCTGCTCGACCGCGCGGGGCAGCAGGGCGAGGGTGTCGTACGACTCGGGCAGGCACACCCAGAGGAACATGCCGCCCTCGGGCCTGCTCCACTGTGAGCCGGGCGGGAGGGCGTCCGGCAGGCCGGCGAGCATGGCGTCCCGGCGTTCGCCGTACCCCGCCCGTACCCGTTCCACATGGGCGTCCAGGACGTCCAGATAGCGGGCGGCAGCGAGCTGGTTGAGCGTCGGGGTGTGCAGGTCCGCCGCCTGCTTGGCCACCGCGCATGCCCGGAGCAGTTCGGCGGGCGCGCGCAGCCATCCGAGGCGCAGGCCGGGGGCCATCACCTTGGAGAGGGAGCCGAGGAGCACGGTTCGGTCCTCGGCGCCCGAAAGGGAGGCGATCCAGGGGACGGGCTCACCGTCGTAGCGGAGTTCGCCGTAGGGGTCGTCCTCGACGATCCACACCCCCTGACGGGCGGCCACGGCGGCGATCTCGGCGCGGCGCGGCACGGGCATCGTACGGCCGGTGGGGTTCTGGAAGGTGGGGACCAGGTAGAGCAGCTTGGGACGTTCGCGGCGGATCGCCTCTTCGAGGGCGGCCGGGTCCACGCCGTCGGCGTCGCCCGGTACGGGCACGAGGCGCGCGCCGGAGAGACCGAAGACCTGAAGCGCGGCCAGGTAACAAGGGCTTTCGACGAGGACCGTGTCGCCGGGTTCGAGCAGGGCGGTCGCCAGGAGGGACAGGGCCTGCTGGGAGCCGGTGGTGACAAGGAGGTCGTCGGCGCCGGTGGGCAGGCCACGGGCCGTGGCGCGCGCGGCCAGGGCGGCCCGGAGCGTGGGCTCGCCCTCGGTGGTGGAGTACTGCAGCGCCTGCGCCGGGGTCCGCACCAGGACCTCCCCGAACGCGGCCGCTATGCCGTCCTTGTCGAACAGCTCAGGTGCCGGGAGGCCGCCCGCGAAGTTGATCATTTCGGGGCGTGCGGTGACCGCGAGGATGTCCCGCACCGGTGAGCCGCCCACGGCACGGGCGCGCGCGGCGAGCGGCGGGACGGGGGCGTGGGTCGGCTCCACGGGAGCGGGCTCGGTCGCGGTCATGGCACGGCTCTCCTTCGCTTCTGGGGCCGTTCGGCTGAGACCGTTCGGCTCCGGGAGCCGCCACGCTAGAGAACTGGGTGCCGCCTGCACCGGTAATTCCGCGATCCGGACGGCCGATCAGCGCGCCCGGCGACGCCCGGACTGTGCCGACAGCCCCCGCGGAGCCACTCCCGCCGCACGCGGAGCAACTGCCGAACCAGTCACTTCGTCCGGGCTCGCGCCGTGCCGTGAAAGCCGATTCGGCCGACCCGCAGCATCCGCCGGACGACCCGTCCCGCCGCCTCAGCGCAGCTTCTGCGCCACCTCGGTGGCCCAGTACGTGAGGATGTTCCGCGCCCCGGCCCGCTTGATGCCGGTCAGGGTCTCCAGGATCGCCCGGTCGCGGTCGACCCAGCCCTTCTCGGCGGCGGCCTCGATCATCGAGTACTCGCCGGAGATCTGGTAGGCGGCCACGGGCACCTCCACGGCGTCCGCGACCCTGGCGAGGATGTCGAGGTACGGCCCGGCCGGCTTGACCATGACCATGTCCGCGCCCTCGGCCAGGTCCAGCTCCAGTTCCCGCAGGGCCTCGCGCCAGTTGGCCGGGTCCTGCTGGTAGGTCTTGCGGTCGCCCTGGAGCGAGGAGGCGACGGCCTCGCGGAAGGGGCCGTAGAAGGCGGACGAGTACTTGGCGGTGTAGGCGAGGATCGCCACGTCCTCGCGCCCGATCTGGTCGAGCGCGTCGCGGACGACGCCGATCTGGCCGTCCATCATCCCGCTGGGCCCGACGACATGGGCGCCGGCGTCGGCCTGCACCTGGGCCATCTCGGCGTACCGCTCGAGGGTCGCGTCGTTGTCGACCCGGCCCTCGGCGTCCAGCACCCCGCAGTGCCCGTGGTCGGTGAACTCGTCCAGGCACAGGTCGGACATGACGAGCAGGTCGTCGCCGACCTCGGCGCGCACGTCGCGCAGCGCGACCTGCAGGATCCCGTCCGGGTCCGTGCCGGCCGTGCCCTGCGCGTCCTTCTTGGCCTCCTCCGGCACGCCGAACAGCATGATCCCGGAGACCCCGGCCTGCACGGCCTCCAGGGCGGCCTTCTTCAGGCTGTCGCGGGTGTGCTGGACGACACCGGGCATGCTGACGACCGGCACGGGCTCGCTCACGCCCTCCCGGATGAACGCCGGGAGGATGAAGTCGGCCGGGTGCAGTCGCGTCTCGGCGACCATGCGGCGCATGACGGGCGATGTGCGCAGCCGCCGGGGACGCGCACCGGGGAAGGATCCGTACTTCGTCATGCCTTCTACGCTACGCCCGCCCGGCCGGCGCCTTTGCCGACGCCGTGTCGGCCCGGGCGACGGCCCATAGGCGGCCCGCAGCAGGCCCATTCACGGGCAAACCGGCACCGGCATACGAAGTCTTTGCGCTCCCCTGGACATCCCTGGAACTCGCGGCCTCCCCAGCGTTCTACGCGCGTGGTGTCATGCACGCGCCACCCCCTCCCCGTGCGCTCACCTAGGAGTCACGCATGCTGCGGAAGGTCCTCACCCGCGCGGCCATCGCCCTGACCGCCGGCGCCGCCGTCGTCGCCACCGCCGTCCCCGCGAACGCGGCGAGCTATTCGGCGTTCGCCTTCTCCCGGAGCGGCAGCCAGCCCACGATCTACGACTTCATCAACTCGGCCACCAGCACGCTCGACATGACCATGTACGAGCTGGAGGACACCACGGCCGTCAACGACCTCATAGCCCTGAAGAACAAGGGCGTCACGGTCCGCGTCATCCTCGACCGCCAGCACCGGACCGCCAACAGCTCCGCCTACACCTCCCTGAGGAACGCGGGCATCGGCGTGGTCTGGTCCTCCTCCGCCTACGTCTACACCCACCAGAAGACGATCACGGTCGACGACGTCAAGTCCCTGGTCATGACGGGGAACCTGACCTCGCAGTACTACACGACCAGCCGCGACTACGGCGTCTTCACCGACGACACGCGCGACGTGGCCGCCATCGAGAAGGTCTTCAACGCGGACTACACGGCGACATCGATCACCCCGACGGACGGCGACCACCTGCTCTGGTCCCCCACCGACTCCCGCAACCGCCTGGTGTCCTTCATCGACTCCGCCACCAAGAGCCTGGACGTGGAGGAGCTGGAGTTCAGCGACAGCACGGTGGTCAACGCGATCGTGGCCCGCGCAAAGGCCGGCGTGAAGGTCCGCGTGGTCCTGGAGGATCCCTCCGGCTACGCCAGTGAGGTCTCCGCCGTCAAGGCCGCCGGGGGCACGGTCGTCGGCTACTCCGACCCCAACGGCTTCTACATCCACGCCAAGGCCATGGTCGCCGACTACGGCCTGAGCACCCAGGAGGTCGAGGCCGGCTCCATGAACATCAGCAGCAACTCCCTGAGCAACAACCGGGAGCTGGGCATCATCCTCACCGGCACGGGCGTGGCCGAACCGGTGGCGTCGACGGTCGAGACGACGTTCGACAGCGACTACGCGGGCGGCACAGCGGCGTAGCGGACGTACGCCGGGCGGGTGCCGTACGACGCCCGCCCGGCCTCACCTGGCCCCAGATCGGCAGTGGCCCCGGAGGCGCAGCGGGCAGGCGTCCCGGGAGAAGCGGCGTAATCGCGCCCGCGCGACGTGCTCGGCCGTGTTGCCGTAGTCCATGTCGAGGTGGCGGCCGAGCACCGTCGGCACCGGCCGCCTTCAGCGCGGCGGCCGTGGGCCTGGTCGTCCTCCTCGGGCGCGGCCTGCCCGTCCGTGCCTGCCACGGGCTGACGGTCGACGGTACGGCGAACGGCCGGGGAACGCCCGGCCACACGAAGAGGCGCAGCGGCCGCCGCTCCCGTGACCGGGGTGTGGCGGGCGTACGTACGCGTGACCAGGCGCCCGGACTCCGTGTGTTCACGAACCCGCTCCGGGAACCGTGCGTCTCCAGCCCGCGCAGTGCGGCGGCGAAGCCGGAAGCAGCCCGCACCCGAGTTCACGGGTGCGGGCCGCTTCCGCGCATCAGAGGACGAGCTCACGGCCTCACGTCGTGGACCGCCGCCTGCGCGCCCCCGGCCGCCGCTCGCTCGGACGGGTCACCGGGTCGCCCGCCTCCAGCGCGGCAGCCCGGCGCTTCATGCCGAAGTCGGCCAGCGCCTCCGCCAGCTTGTGGACCGACGGCTCGGGGGCCATGACATCGACCCGCAGACCGTGCTCCTCGGCGGTCTTCGCCGTAGCGGGCCCAATACACGCGATCACCGTCACGTTGTGCGGCTTGCCCGCGATGCCGACCAGGTTGCGGACCGTGGACGACGACGTGAAGAGGACCGCGTCGAAGCCGCCGCCCTTGATCGCCTCGCGGGTCTCCGCCGGGGGCGGCGAGGCGCGGACGGTGCGGTAGGCCGTGACGTCGTCGACCTCCCAGCCCAGCTCGATCAGACCGGCGACCAACGTCTCGGTGGCGATGTCGGCGCGCGGCAGGAAGACGCGGTCGATGGGGTCGAAGACCGGGTCGTACGGGGGCCAGTCCTCCAGGAGGCCCGCCGCGGACTGCTCGCCGCTCGGCACCAGGTCCGGCTTCACGCCGAAGGCGACGAGGGCCTTCGCCGTCTGCTCGCCCACCGCAGCCACCTTGATACCCGCAAAAGCCCGAGCGTCAAGGCCGTACTCCTCGAACTTCTCCCGTACCGCCTTCACCGCGTTGACCGACGTGAAGGCGATCCACTCGTAGCGGCCGGTGACCAGGCCCTTGACCGCGCGCTCCATCTGCTGCGGGGTGCGCGGGGGCTCCACCGCGATGGTCGGGACCTCGTGCGGCACCGCGCCGTAGGACCGCAGCTGGTCGGAGAGCGAGGCCGCCTGCTCCTTCGTGCGCGGCACGAGCACCTTCCAGCCGAACAGCGGCTTGGACTCGAACCACGACAGCTGGTCGCGCCGGGCGGCAGCGGAACGCTCGCCGACCACGGCTATCACCGGCCGGCCGCCGTCCGGCGACGGCAGGACCTTCGCCTGCTTCAGGGTCTGCGCGATCGTGCCGAGGGTCGCGGTCCAGGTGCGCTGGCGGGTGGTCGTACCGGCGACGGTGACCGTCAGGGGCGTGTCGGGCTTGCGGCCCGCCGAGACCAGTTCGCCCGCCGCCGCGGCCACCGAGTCCAGGGTCGTGGAGACGACCACCGTGCCGTCGGAGGTACCGACCTCGGTCCAGCAGCGGTCCGAGGCCGTACGGGCGTCCACGAACCGGACGTCCGCGCCCTCGGCGTCCCGCAGCGGCACACCGGCGTACGCGGGCACACCGACGGCCGTCGCGACGCCCGGGACCACCTCGAAGGGCACCCCGGCGGCGGCGCAGGCGAGCATTTCCTCGGCCGCGTACGTATCCAGTCCCGGGTCCCCGGACACCGCACGGACGACCCGCCTGCCACCCCGCGCGGCCTCCATGACAAGATGAGCGGCATCCCGGGCAGCAGCCGGGACAGCGGCGGTTGTTGACGTCCCGTCAACGACCGTCAGCTGGGGTGTGCCCGTGCCGGGTGGCGAGACCGAAGAGGGGTCCGCGTCCGTCTGGACCACGGAGACGCCCTGTCGGGCGTGCGTCCGGACCACGTCGAGCACCTCGTGCTCGGCGATCAGGACGTCCGCGTGCGACAGCGCCTCCACGGCACGCAGAGTCAGCAGTCCCGGATCTCCGGGTCCGGCACCGAGGAAGGTGACGTGCCCGTGTTCCGGACCGGCGGCAGGAAGGGCGGTGGGGCTCACTGTGCTCGCTCCCCCATCAGACCGGCCGCGCCCTGGGCGAGCATCTCGGTGGCGAGTTCGCGACCGAGTGCCCACGCCTGGTCGTGCGTCTGGGGCACGGGACCGGTGGTGGACAGCTGCACCATGCGGGTGCCGTCGGTCGTGCCGACGACGCCGCGCAGGCGCATTTCCTTGACAATCTGCCCGTCGGCCTGGGGGTCCCCCCGCTCGAGCGGAGCCGAGAGTGGGGGAAGGTCGGCCAGCGCACCCACAGGGGCGCTGCAACCGGCCTCCAGGGCGGCGAGCAGTGACCGTTCGGCGGTCACGGCGGCCCGCGTGAACGGGTCGTCGAGCTCGCCGAGCGCCGCGATCAGGTCCGCGTTGCCCGCGGCACACTCGATCGCCAGGGCCCCCTGGCCGGGGGCGGGCAAAACCGTGTCGACCGACAGGAAGTCGGTCACCTCGTCGATCCGGCCCATCCGGTTCAGGCCGGCGGCGGCCAGCACGACCGCGTCGAGTTCGCCGTCGTGGACATACCGGATGCGGGTGTCGACGTTGCCACGTATCGGGACCGTCTCTATGTCCAGGCCGTGGACGCGGGCGTACGCGTTCAGCTGCGCCATGCGGCGCGGCGCACCGGTGCCGATGCGCGCCCCGCGCGGCAGGTCCGTGAATTTCAGCGCGTCCCGGGCGACGATCACGTCGCGGGGGTCCTCGCGCTCCGGTACGGCGGCCAGGACCAGTTCCTCGGGCTGCGCGGTCGGGAGGTCCTTGAGCGAATGAACCGCGAAGTCGACCTCGCCCCTCAGCAGCGCGTCCCGCAGCGCCGTGACGAACACGCCGGTGCCGCCGATCTGCGCGAGCGCCTGGCGGGAGACATCGCCGTACGTGGTGATCTCGACCAGCTCGACGGGCTGCCCGGTCACCCGGCGGACGGCCTCCGCCACCTGACCGGACTGGGCCATGGCGAGCCTGCTGCGCCTGGTTCCCAGCCTCAGTGCCTTCTCAGTCATGCCGGTCGGTCCTTCTTGTCTGTGCTGTCCCCGGCCCGGGAGACGGCGGCGACCGTCTCGGGGTCGAGGTCGAACAGGGTGCGCAGCGCGTCCGCGTACCCGGCGCCGCCGGGCTCGGCCGCGAGCTGCTTGACCCGTACGGTCGGCGCGTGCAGCAGCTTGTCGACGACCCGGTGCACGGCCTGGCGGATCTCGCCGCGCTGGCGTTCGTCGAGGTCGGGCAGGCGGCCGTCGAGCCGCGCGATCTCACCGGCGACGACGTCGGCGGCCATGGTGCGCAGCGCGACCACGGTCGGCGTGATGTGCGCCGCCCGCTGTGCCGCGCCGAAGGCCGCGACCTCGTCGGAAACGATACGCCGGACCTGGTCCACGTCGGCGGCCATCGGAGCGTCGGCGGAGGCTTCCGCCAGTGACTCGATGTCCACCAGCCGCACCCCGGCCAGCCGGTGCACTGCCGCGTCGATGTCGCGGGGCATGGCCAGGTCGAGGAGGAAGAAGAAGGGCGCCGGGCGCTCGGCCGGCGGTTCCGGCCTGCGCCGCTCGGGGATCCGGCCCACCGTGGCGGCGGTCGCGGCGAGCGCGGCGATCAGCTCGGCGCCCGCCTCGGGGCCACGGCGGCCCGAGCGGTCGATCGTGCCTCCGGCGACCCAGGCCGCGTGCTGCTCGAGGGTGGCCGCGTCCATGCCGGCGACGGCGGCCTCGCCCATGAGGGAGAAGCCGGGCTGTACGGCGGCCAGGTCCAGCGGGCAGTTCTCGTCGGCGCCGACGGTGGCGGTCGGCAGCACAGCCTTCGCGGTCACCGTGGTGTTCGCGACGGCAGGCTGCCCGGTGCGGCCCTCGACCGCCTGGGCGACCGCCTCCGCCGTGAGCACCAGGCCCGTCGCCCCGGTACAGGAGACGACGACGTCGGCACGTGTCAGCTCGTCCGGCACGGCGTCCATCCGTACCGCACGGGCTGTCACCGCGTTGTCGTCGGCCTCCGTGAGTATCCGCGCGAGCCGCTCCGCGCGCTCGAAGGTGCGGTTGGCGACGACGACCTCGGCGACCCCGGTCCGCGCGAGCGTGGCGGCGGCCAGCGAGGACATCGATCCGGCGCCGATGACCAGCGCCTTGCGGCCGGACGCCCAGGCCGGAACGTCACCGCCGGCGGCCAGCTGCTCCAGACCGAAGGTGACCAGTGACTGGCCGGCGCGGTCGATGCCCGTCTCGGAGTGAGCCCGCTTGCCGACCCTGAGTGCCTGCTGGAACAGGTCGTTCAGCAGCTTGCCGGCGCTGTGCAGCTCCTGCGCCGTGGCCAGGGAGTCCTTTATCTGGCCGAGGATCTGCCCCTCGCCGACGACCATGGAGTCCAGACCGCAGGCCACCGAGAACAGATGGTGGACGGCCCGGTCCTCGTAGTGCACGTAGAGATAGGGGCTGAGCTCCTCGATGCCGACCCCGCTGTGCCGGGCGAGCAGCGTGGACAGCTCGGCGACACCGGCGTGGAACTTGTCCACGTCGGCGTACAGCTCGATGCGGTTGCAGGTGGCGAGCAGCGCGGCCTCGGTGGCCGGCTCGGCGGCGACCGTGTCCTGCACCAGCTTGATCTGGGCGTCCGCGCCCAGCGCGGCCCGCTCGAGCACGCTGACCGGCGCGCTGCGGTGGCTCAGTCCGACGACGAGGAGACTCATGCCGGCATCACGGCGGGCACGTCCCCGTCGGGTCCCTGGTCGGTGGGGGCGTCGCGGGTGGTGGCGGGCAGCGAGCCGACGTCACCGGCCGCGGTCTCCTCGCCGGCCTTGCGCTGCTCGTGGAAGGCGAGGATCTGGAGTTCGATCGAGAGGTCGACCTTGCGCACGTCGACACCGTCAGGGACGGACAGCACGGTCGGCGCGAAGTTCAGGATGGAGGTGACCCCGGCGGCCACGAGCCGGTCGCAGACCTGCTGCGCGACGCCGGCGGGGGTGGCGATGACACCGATGGAGACCCCGTTGCCCTCGATGATCTTCTCGAGGTCGTCGCTGTGCTGCACGGGGATGCCCGCGACCGGCTTGCCGGTCAGGGCGGGGTCGGCGTCGATGAGCGCGGCGACCCTGAAGCCACGGGAGGCGAAACCGCCGTAGCCGGCGAGGGCGGCGCCGAGGTTGCCGATACCGACGATGACAACCGGCCAGTCCTGGGTCAGACCGAGTTCACGGGAGATCTGGTAGACGAGATACTCCACGTCGTAGCCGACACCGCGCGTTCCGTACGACCCCAGGTACGAGAAGTCCTTGCGCAGCTTGGCGGAGTTGACCCCCGCCGCCGCGGCCAGCTCCTCGGAGGAGACCGTGGGTACCGAGCGCTCGGACAGCGCGGTCAGGGCTCGGAGGTACAGCGGAAGCCGGGCGACGGTGGCCTCGGGAATCCCTCGGCTGCGGGTCGCCGGTCGGTGTGTTCGGCCAGTTGCCACGGTGCTCCTGCGGGTAGAGCGGGGCTGCAGGCGGTCATACGTCCCCAGACCGCCCCGTGGACAGCAGGCTATGTCTTTGTGAACGCGTGCACAAAGATGGTGTCCGATTTGCCCGGCAGAAGTGACCGGGGTCACGCGCCTTTCGCGCCCTCGGCGGGAACCGGCGCATACGCACCGGTGTCCCTTAGTTACTGGGGGCAAAACCGCACACTCTCCTCACGAATCCCGCCCCCGAGATCACACCGCCGTCGATCCTAAGCGACTTTCCCGCCTCTTCGGACTAGTCGGTCAGTGCCCGGCGCAGTCGCTCCTCGTTCACGCGCCAGAAGGTGTGCTGTTCACCGTCGATCAGGACGACCGGGATCTGCTCCCAGTACTGATCGTGCAGCGCCCGGTCCTCGGTGATGTCCTTCCGCTCCCAGGGCACGCCGAGCTCCCCGCACACCTTCTCGATCACCACCTGCGCGTCGTCGCACAGATGGCAGCCGGGCTTGCGGATCAGGGTGACGAGCCGGTCACGAGGGTCGGCGGAGTCGGCCTTGCGCCGGAAAAGTGGACTCATACCGGCCATTCTCGCTCGCGTCGCGCACGCTTCGGATCGGCTCTTTAACGGCTCGGTCGCGGAGAGTTCACACACACCCAACCTCTCCACCGACGGAACGACGGAACGGACTGGCTATGCTCACGCCATGGCCGCTCTCGGATGGCTCACTCCCCGTAGGCGCTCCGCCACGGCGCGCAGCGTGTTGGCAGGCGAGGCCTCGGCCGAGGCTGCCCGCAAATCCTCGCAGGAGGCCCCGCCGAAGCAGGCGGAACCGGAGTTCCCGGTGATCGGCGACGACAAGGCGGCCGCCTTCTTCGACCTCGACAACACCGTGATGCAGGGCGCCGCGCTGTTCCACTTCGGCCGGGGCCTGTACAAGCGGAAGTTCTTCGAGACGCGCGACCTCGCCAGGTTCGCCTGGCAGCAGGCCTGGTTCCGGCTGGCCGGCGTCGAGGACCCCGAGCACATGCAGGACGCCCGCGACTCCGCGCTGTCGATCGTCAAGGGCCACCGGGTGGCCGAGCTGGAGTCGATCGGCGAGGAGATCTACGACGAGTACATGGCCGACCGCATCTGGCCCGGCACCCGCGCCCTGGCCCAGGCTCACCTGGACGCCGGACAGAAGGTGTGGCTGGTCACGGCGGCCCCGGTGGAGATCGCCCAGGTGATCGCCCGCCGCCTGGGACTGACCGGCGCGCTGGGAACGGTGGCGGAGTCCGTCGACGGCGTCTACACGGGCCGGCTGGTGGGCGAGCCGCTGCACGGGCCGGCGAAGGCGGAGGCGGTGCGCGCCCTGGCCGCGGCCGAGGGCCTCGACCTCTCGCGCTGTGCCGCCTACAGCGACAGCCACAACGACATCCCGATGCTCTCCCTCGTCGGCCACCCCTACGCCATCAACCCCGACGCCAAGCTGCGCAAGCACGCCCACGAGAAGGACTGGCGCCTGCGGGACTACCGCACGGGGCGCAAGGCTGCGAAGGTGGGGATCCCCGCGGCGGCGGGCGTCGGCGCGGTCGCCGGTGGCACTGCGGCCGCCATCGCCCTGAGCCGGCGCCGGCGGTAACACCTCCGCAGCGGCGCTCCGCCCCGCCCCGGTGCCGCGCACGGATTATGCCGCGGCAACTTCAACACGCCTGTACCTCGCCGAAACCAGCCGAATATCGGTCAAGAACCGATCACTCTGCGGCACTTGATCAGGCGTCAATCGGTAACAGAAGCGACGCAATCGATGATTTGAGCAACTCGGTGTAGCAGTGCCTGCACGAAGCGTTATTCTCCTCAGACGCAAACCGGTACCCCTCCGTCGTCACGACGGGTGAACGGTCCCGCACTGCACGTGATGGAAGCTCTGCCTCTGGGAGTCCCGTGTACCCACACGTCGGGGTTGACGCCTCGGGCCTGGCTACGCTGCGCGCAACCGTCGCAACGGTCAAAGAGACGCTGCGCGGCCTCGTCCCCACCGCGTACGCCGTCCCCGCCTTCGCCGCCGCGCCCGTCGGCCCGTGCTACGCACTGGCCGAAGGCGGCGCCGCCGTGGGCAGACGCGGGCGCTCGGCCGGCGCCGCCACCGCTCGCCGCCCGGCCGCCGACAGTGACAGCGCCCGGATGATGGACCTGGTCGAGCGCGCGCAGGCCGGCGAGGCCGAGGCCTTCGGCCGGCTGTACGACCAGTACAGCGACACCGTGTACCGGTACATCTACTACCGCGTCGGCGGCCGGGCCACCGCCGAGGACCTGACGAGCGAGACCTTTCTGCGCGCCCTGCGCCGGATCGGCACCTTCACATGGCAGGGCCGCGACTTCGGGGCGTGGCTGGTGACCATCGCCCGTAACCTGGTCGCCGACCACTTCAAGTCCAGCCGCTTCCGCCTGGAGGTAACCACCGGCGAGATGCTCGACGCCAACGAGGTCGAGCGCTCCCCGGAGGAGTCCGTCCTCGAGTCCCTGTCGAACGCCGCGCTGCTGGACGCCGTACGCCGGCTCAACCCGCAGCAGCAGGAGTGTGTGACCCTCCGCTTCCTCCAGGGCCTCTCGGTCGCCGAGACCGCTCGTGTCATGGGCAAGAACGAGGGCGCCATCAAGACCCTCCAGTACCGCGCCGTGCGCACCCTCGCCCGGCTCCTTCCGGACGACGCCCGCTGACCGTCCGCCACCCTGAGCGACGTTCAACTCACGTTCCGTGAAAGCAAGTTGCCATTTCGATCCGGGCGCCCGCCATCCGTAACCGAAGTGCCGCGCCAGTCGTTGTGCGGGATACAGGCTCCCTGTGGTCACGTCCGGCCGACCCTGATCGCTCGATCGTGTGCAAGTGGTCGCGGGCGTGCAACCCTCAGGATCCCCTGGGGAGTCGACCGTCATGACGAGAGGAGGTGCCGCCAGTGATCGCGAACGTATCGGCGCACCGGCGGGCGAACGCCTTCGCCCAGGCCCTGGAGGAGCAGTCCGACCGGGACACGGCGGCCGAGCAGTCCGCAGGCCCGGCGGGTTCTCCGCCGACCGCCGAGGAACAGTCCGAGCAGGGCGAGCTGCTGGCCCTCGCCGCGGGCCTCGGCGCGCTGCCCAAGCCGCACCTCGACCCCGAGGTCAAGGTCGTGCAGCGCGCCCAGCTGGTGGCGGCGATGGAGGCCATGCTCCAGGAGGGCACGGG
Source organism: Streptomyces sp. NTD91 (assembly GCF_059510455.1). Taxonomy (NCBI): domain Bacteria; kingdom Bacillati; phylum Actinomycetota; class Actinomycetes; order Kitasatosporales; family Streptomycetaceae; genus Streptomyces; species Streptomyces sp. NTD91. Next base: position 8,759 of record NZ_JCAJZW010000051.1, on the reverse strand, counting down.
GGCGGCGGACGCGTCGGTACCGGAACAGCGCTCTTCCCGGAGCCGGGGCACGCACCGGGCGAGGCCGCTGGGCAAGCTCCGCCCGCGCTCCCGGCTGACCAAGGGCCTCGCCGTCGGCGGGCTCAGCGTCGGCGTGGCCGCGGGAGCCTTGGGCGGAGTCGCCGCCGCCAGTTCGAACGCCCTGCCCGGTGACTCCCTCTACGGCCTCAAGCGCGGCATCGAGGACTTCAAGCTCAACTATCTGACCGACGGCGACGACGCCCGCGGTCAGACCTACCTCGACCAGGCCTCCACCCGGCTGAACGAGGCCCGCCGGCTGCTCGAGCGCGGCCGCGGCGGCCAGCTCGACCACGAGTCCATCGGCGAGATCCGCCGCACGCTCTCCGGCATGCGGCACGACGTCACCGAGGGCCACCGCCTGCTCCACGAGGCCTACGAGGCCGACCCCGACTCCCTGGGCCCGATCCAGGCGCTGTCCACGTTCTCCCGCTCGCACCGGGAGGCCTGGAGCGCGCTCAGCGACAAGCTGCCGGTGCAGCTCGGGGACGTCAAAAGGCAGGTGTCGTCGGTGTTCGACGCCATAGACCAGGAGGTCGCCCCGCTGCAGTCCCTGCTGCCGCAGCCCCCCTCCCAGAGCGGCGGCGGCAAGCAGCCGGGCTCCGGCCCGTCGTCTCCCGGCTCCGGCAGCCACCGGTCGACGGCGCCCAGCTCATCCGGCACCACCCCGTCCTCCGGCCGGCACGCGCGCACCGGCGACCCGAGCGACGCGGCGACCGGCAGCGGGGACGGCCTGCTCGGCGGCGACACGGGAGGCTTGCTGGAGCCGCCGAAGACCGGCACGAGCAGCAGCGCCCCGTCCACCACCAAACCCTCGGCGACCGCCCCTGACGTCACCCTCCCCCCGCTCCTTCCCGGCCTCCTGCCGGGCCTGGGCATCGAGGGCGAGGACGCCCACTGACGCCGGCACGGCCACGACGGCGGGGGCACCCCACCCGAGCGGGGTGTCCCCGCCGTCGCACGCGGGTCTTCGAGGGCGTCAGAAGAACACCGAGCGCCGTTGCACCAGCAGCTTGTACAGCGTGTGCTGGATCTGCTCCCGTACCTGGTCGGTCAGGTTGAACATCAGCATCGGGTCCTCGGCCGCCTCCGCCGGATACCCGTCCGTCCGAATCGGCTCCCCGAACTGGATCGTCCACTTCGTCGGCAACGGAATCGCACCCAGCGGACCCAGCCACGGGAACGTCGGCGTCAGCGGGAAGTACGGAAAGCCCAGCACCCGCGCCAGCGTCTTCGCGTTGCCGATCATCGGGTAGATCTCCTCCGCCCCCACGATCGAGCACGGAATGATCGGCACCCCCTGCCGCAGCGCGGTCGACACGAAGCCGCCCCGCCCGAACCGCTGCAGCTTGTACCGCTCGCTGAAGGGCTTCCCGATGCCCTTGAAACCCTCGGGCATCACCCCGACCAGCTCGCCCTGGGCCAGCAGCCGCTCGGCGTCCTCCGCGCAGGCGAGAGTGTGCCCCAGCTTGCGTGCCAGCTCGTTGACCACCGGCAGCACGAACACCAAGTCGGCCGCCAGCAGCCGCAGATGACGGTCGGCCGGATGGCGGTCGTGTACGGCGACCTGCATCATCAGCCCGTCCAGCGGCAGCGTCCCGGAGTGGTTGGCGACGATGAGCGCCCCGCCGTCGGCGGGGATGTTCCCGATGCCCTTCACGTCGACCCGGAAGTACTTCTCGTACACCGGCCGCAGCAGCGACATCAGGACCTGGTCGGTCAGCTCCGCGTCGTAACCGAAGTCGTCGACGTCGTAGTCCCCGGTCAGCCGGCGCCGCAGAAAGGCCAGCCCGGCCGCCACCCGCCGCTCCAGACCACCCCCCTGCCCGTCGTGCTCCTGCGGCTTCCCAGGACCTTCCTCGCGGCTCACAGGCCCATCCTCCTGCACCCTGCCCCGGCCCGGCAGGGGCTGGACCTCACCCATCTCCCCGGTCTCGGTGAGGCCACCGCGCCGGCTGCCCGCGCTCCGGCGCCGCACCGGGCGCTGTGCGGCGCTCCCACGGGACCGGTCGTCGTCGAACGGAATGACCTTGGCGTCCGCCATCGTTGCCGCTCTCCTCAGTTGGCGCTGTGCGTCTGTGGGTGGCCGCCTGCCTTCGCGGCGAGCGCGGCGATCCGGTCGACGGCCCCCGCGAGGGCCTGAGGCGGCACCAGGCCGGGGCCCTGGCCGCGGGCGAAGTCCGCGAACGTCTCCGCCGTCGTGTACCTGGGCGTGAAGCCCAGCGTCTCGCGCATCTGGACCGTGTCCACCACCCGTCCGTGGGTGAGCAGCCGGATCTGTTCCGGCGAGAAGTCCGTCATACCGAGCGTACGCACCAGCGAACCCGCCCAGGTGACCGCGGGCAGCAGCAGTGGCACCGTCGGCCGCCCGAGCCGCCGCGAGCACTGCGAGAGCAGCAGCACACCGTCGCCCGCGATGTTGAACGTGCCGCTGTTGAGAGTGCCCCGGCGCGGCTCGTGGGAGGCGATCCTCAGCACCTCGATGACGTCGTCCTCGTGGACGAACTGCAGCCGCGGATCGTAGCCGAGCACGGTCGGCAGCACGGGCAGCGAGAAGTAGGAGGCGAGCGGGGTGCCGGCGGTCGGCCCGAGGATGTTGGCGAACCGCAGCACGCACACGGCGACGTCCGGGCGCCGCCGGGCGAACCCGCGCACATAGCCCTCGACCTCGACGGTGTCCTTCGCGAAGCCGCCGCTCGGCAGCGACTTCGGTGGGGTCGTCTCCGTGAACACGGCCGGATCACGCGGCGCCGAGCCGTACACGTTGGTGCTGGACTTCACCACCAGCCGCTTCACGGCCGGCGACTTCTGGCAGGCGCCGAGCAGCTGCATGGTGCCGATGACGTTGGTCTCCTTGACCGTGGCGCGGTTGCCGCTGCCCAGCGCCGTTCCCGTCACATCCATGTGGACGACCGTGTCCACGCCCGTCTCGGCCAGCACCCGGGCGATCGTCGGCTGCCGGATGTCGGCCTGGACGAAGTCCGCCCCGCCCAGATGGTGCGCCGGCGGCACCGCGTCCACGGCGATCACCCGGGCGACCTCGGGATCCCGCTGGATCCGCCGTACGAACCGGCCGCCCAGCTGCCGGGCCACTCCGGTGACGAGCACGACCTTTCCCAAGATCAGCGCCTTCCCTCGTACGTGATGCGTACGGTCAACCTAGCGGGTGGATGTTGCGCTGTGATGACCACCCGATGCATGAAGTGACGGAAATTCACTCATCGGAACACGCCGGGTACCCCGGATATGACTGTGGCCCCCCACCGACGTGGATGGGGGGCCACAGGGACACGCTCTCGCGACGCCGCTTACTTCTTGTTGCGACGCTGAACGCGCGTGCGCTTGAGCAGCTTGCGGTGCTTCTTCTTGGCCATCCGCTTGCGCCGCTTCTTGATAACAGAGCCCACGACTACCCTCGCTCACTTCTCATCACTCGGTTGTTTGGGCGCCATGGGCCCACACGACCTACGAGGGGCTAGCCTACCCAACCGAGCGCCGAGGTCGTAATCGAGGGGGTGCCCCGGTCGCCCCGGGGTCACCCTGGAGTTGCCGTCAGGCCGTCTCCACCCCCACATAGCTGTCACGGAGGTACTCGTGTACCGCCTGTTCCGGGACACGGAAGGACCGCCCCACCCGGATCGCGGGCAGATGACCGCTGTGCACCAGGCGGTACACGGTCATCTTGGACACTCGCATCACCGAGGCGACCTCCGCCACGGTAAGGAACTGAACCTCGTTCAGAGGCCTCTCGCCAGCTGCAGCCATGACACACCTGAACCTTCCGCACTCGACGGCCACCGGCTTCCCCTTCCGGTGACTCTTCGTCGCTGCGTGCTCACTCCCCAATGTAGGGGCGGGTGATGCAAGTGGGGAAGAGGTGCACCCATCGCAGGCCTACTGTGACAGACACGCTCGTTTGAGTACGTACCGGGTGAGCGGTCCGTAGTACTCGGATCGCACGCCGTCATCAACCGGAACGACGACGGACACACGCCCCTCCACCTCCCCCACGAACGGCGCCGGGTCGTCGGTGTCGGCGAGCCCGATGGCCTCGAACCCCAGCTGACCAGCACCGCAGACCCAACCGTGATCGCCGACGACCAGCTCGGGCAACGGCCCCCCACCCGCCGCGGCGGCCTCCAGCACGACCCGAACCGGGAGCGGTGAATGGCAGTGCACGCCCGGCTCACAACCGGGGCGCCCGCCGCCGGTTTCCCGCACCAGCCCGACTCCCCGTGCGTAGTCCAGGGCGCACGTACGTAGACCGAACCGGGTCAATATGTCGACACAGCGACCCTGCGCGGGGGTGAGCACCTCACATCCCGCCGCCGAGAGCGCGTCCGCCAAGCCGGCGTAGAACCCGAGCAGCGGCCGCGGATGCCCGGTCCCGAACAACACGGGCGCGCCCCGCCTCGCGACCTCACCGATCCGCCCCGCGAAGGCGTCCAGCGCCGCCAGCGTACGCTCCGGATCGATCACGTCCGGCCCCGACGTGTGCCGGGGATCGGCCGAAACCCCGCACTTCTCCGCCATCAGCTCCAGCAAGTCGCGCTGCCCCCAGGCCCCTTCGGGATCGATCCCGATCAGCACCCGGGGGTCCCGGGCAGCGAACAGCCGATAACTCCGCAGACTGTCCTCCCGAGAGGTCCCCACCTCCCCGGCAAGCCGAACAGCCAGCAGATGCGCACGCAGGGCTCCGCCGGTCGCCATGGGTGCGATGGTGACGCATGGCGGCCGACAGCGAGCCGGGAACGGGGGATTTGCGCACGGTTGGGGTAACGGAGTCCCCGCCGTTCAGGGCAGCAGGCCCCGCAGCGGGAACACCGCCCGGCGAGTCGCCCGTACCGCCTGGTCGACCCGGTCCGCAGGGTCGTACCCCGCCTCCCACGGCGCCCAACTCACCGGCCACCGCCCGTCGGTCATCCGCTGCGGCCCCAACTGCCGGGTCCGGGCGAAGACCTCTTGGCGCCACCCCTGCGGGATCACCGTCTCCGGAGCGATCGGTCTCCCCGCCGCGATCCCCACCAGATGCGTCCAGGACCGTGGCACGACGTCGACCACCGCGTACCCGCCGCCGCCGAGCGCGACCCACCTGCCCCCGGCGTACTCGTGCGCCAACTCGTGGCATGCCACCTGCACCGCCCGCTGCGCGTCCAGCGACACGGCGAGATGCGCGAGCGGGTCCTCGAAGTGCGTGTCGGCCCCGTGCTGCGTCACCAGCACCTGCGGCTGGAAATCCGCGAGCAGCTCGGGCACCACCGCGTGGAACGCCCGCACCCACCCCGCGTCCCCGGTCCCCGCGGGCAGCGCCACGTTCACCGCGGACCCCTCCCCCGCCCCGGCCCCGGTCTCCTCCGGCCACCCGGTCTGCGGGAAGAGCGTCCGCGGATGTTCGTGCAGCGAGATCGTCACAACCCGCGGATCCGCCCAGAACGCCGCCTGCACCCCGTCCCCGTGATGCACGTCGACATCCACGTACGCGACCCGCTCGGCCCCCAGCTCCAGCAGCCGCGCGATGGCCAGCGAAGCGTCGTTGTAGACGCAGAACCCCGATGCCCCACCCGGCATCGCATGGTGCAGACCGCCCGCGAAGTTCACGGCGTGATCGGCGTCCCCGCGCCACACCGCCTCCGCCGCCCCCACCGACTGCCCGGCGATCAACGCGGACACCTCGTGCATCCCGGCGAAGGCCGGATCGTCGAGCGTACCCAGCCCGTACGCCCCGTCCGCTCCCGCCGGGTCCGCCGACGCGGCCCTCACCGCGTCGATGTAGTCCTCCCGGTGGACCAGCCGCAGTGTCGACTCCCCGGCCGGCTTGGCCGCCACGACCTCGATCTCCCGGTCGAGCCCGAAGGCATCCACCAGTTTGCGGGTCAGTGCCAGCCGGACCGGATCCATCGGATGGTCCGGGCCGAAGTCATAGCCCGTTACTGCCTCGTCCCACATCAGCTGTGCGCGGCCGCTCATGCCCGCCACCGTATCGGTCCGGTTGAGCGGCGAACGACCTGGCGTACACCAACGTCACCAGTACCAACACCATCGGCACCAGCATGGCCCCCCGATAGCTCCAGGCGTCCCCGAGCGCCCCCACCAGCGGCGAACCGACCAGAAAACCAACGTAATTGAAGATGTTGAGCCGCGCGATCGCCGCATCGGAAGCCCCGGGAAACAGCCGCCCCGCCGCCGCGAACGTCTGCGGCACCAGCACGCACAGCCCCAGGCCCAACAGCGTGAACCCGAGCATCCCCACCCACGCCCCGGGCGCCGAGGCCACCACAGCGAACCCGCCGGCCGCCACCAGCGTGCCGAGCCGTACGACCGCCACCGCTCCGAACCGCCGTACCCCGAAGTCCCCGAGGGCCCGCCCGACCAGCGTGGTCACCATGTACACGTTGTACGGCACGGTCGCCAGCTGCTCCGAGCTGCCCAGCACGTCCTTCAGGTACTTCGCGCTCCAGTTGGACACGGTCGAGTCACCGATGTAGGCGAAGGTCATCACCAGACACAGCGGCAGCAGCACCTTGAAGACGACGCCTCCCGCCGTGCCGCCCTGCTCCTCCAGGGGCGCCGGATCCCCGTCGACGTACCACCGGCTGCCCACGAGCGCCGCCGGCAGCAGAACGGCCACCACCGGCAGGTACGACACCCACAGCGCGAGATGCCAGTGCGCTCCGGCCCAGGCCAGCGAGGCGCCCAGGATCCCGCCCAGGCTGTACGCGGCGTGGAAGCTGAGCATGATGCTGCGCCCGTACGACCGCTGGAGACTCACCCCGAGCATGTTCATGGAGGCGTCCAGTGCACCCACGGCCAGCCCGAACGCGCCCAGCGCCACCGCCAGCTCCGCGATGTTCCCGCCCGCTCCGGCACCGAGCAGCGCCAGCAGCACGAGCGGCTGGGACCAGCGCAGCAGCCGGCTGGGGCGTATCCGCTTCACCAGCTGCTCGGTGGTCACACTGCCGGCGCCGGCGAGGATCGGTACCGCGGCCAGGAAGACCGGCAGCAACGCGTCGGAGACGTCGTACCGGTCCTGGATGGCCGGGATGCGCGTCACCAGGAGGGCGAAGGTGGCGCCCTGCGCGAAGAAGCCGAACGCCAGCGAGGCCCTGCCGCGCCGCAGCACATCAGTCATGGCGGCGAGCGTAGGGCCCCGGGCTACCTGTGGGTAGATCCAGCCAAAGATGAATTTTCTTCAGCTTTGCTTTGCGTCCGGTCAGGCGGCGACGGCCACCCCGGCCGGGTGCGCGTCCTTGGCATCGGCCTCGATTTCCGCGGTCAGCATCTTCCCCATCGGCTCGACGGCCAGGCCCCCGCTGATGACGAACGCGACCGCCATGAAACCGATCAGAAAGAGGGTGCCGAGCCACACCATCGTGTTCACGGGGATGGTGTACGCACCCAGGACCCTGCTGACGCACTCCAGGAGAAGCGCCCCACCCCAGACGGCGGAGAAGACCCTCTCCTTGTGCCGGAAGGCCGCGGACCGCACCGACTGCCCGGAGAGCAGCCGCTCCCAGGCCGCCTCCCTGACCGGGTCGCCCTTCACCAGGAACGGCTTCATGCCGGCGGTCATCATCGGCTTGCCCAGCCACACGGACACCAGCATGCCGATGCCGATGGTGCTGCTGACCGCGCTGTCCTTGGCGAGCATCAGCCGCGGGTCGCCGGAGGCGAAACTCAGCAGCAGCGAGACGACGTTGACGACCAGGATGAGCCCGGCCAGGCCGTTGACCCGCCGCTCCTTCACCACGCCCCACACGGTCCGCACGGCCGGTACCACACTGCTCCAGGCGAGCGCCGTGAAGGTGCTCAGCCCGAAGGCGTCCTTGAGGAGGTAGTACGACCCGAGCGGCACCGCCACGTCCAGCATCAGCGGCCGGAAGTTGTGCCACACGCTCGGCTTCTGGTCCTGCTGCTCGCTCCGGCCCTGGGCCCCCGTGTTCTTCGTCATGCCCCAAGCTTCGCCCCCGCGGGGGGTCCGCCTGTAGAAACGATCGTCCGGACGTCCGCATGACAATTGTCAGGCACCGGGCGATGGCTTCCGTCAAACCAGCAGGTCAGCCAACTCTCCCATGGAGGAGAAGAGTTGATCGGCATCAGCAAGCTTCGCCGCCGGCGTCATCGCGGTGAACCCGTAGACGGTCATCCCGGCCGCCACGGCCGCCTGCACGCCCAGCGGAGAGTCCTCCACGACCAGGCACCGCTCCGGCGCCGCTCCCATCCGCTGCGCGGCGTACAGGAAGAGATCGGGCGCCGGCTTCCCCCTCCCCACGTCCTCGGAACTGAAGATGCGCTCGTCCGGGAACCACCGGTCGAGCCCGGTCGTGCGGTGTCCGACCCGGATCCGCGCATGACTTCCCGACGAGGCCACGCAGTACGGCACCCCGTCCGCGGCGAGCTTCTCCAGGACGCCCGCTGCGCCGGCCACGGCCTGCAGCTCCCGCTCGAACGCCGCGAATACGCGGGCGTGGAAGACGTCGTCGAAGTCGTCCGGCAGCCGTTGACCGGTCCGCTCCAGCACGAGCTCGTGGATCCGGTGCATCGCCGAGCCCATGTAGTCGCGGACGGAGTCCTCGTACGACGTCGGGTGCCCCAGCTCGGTCAGATACGCGGCCAGATGCCGATTGGACATGGGCTCGCTGTCGACGAGCACCCCGTCGTTGTCGAAGATGACCAGGTCATAGCGCATACCCGCGAGCATAAAC
>NZ_JCAJZW010000050.1:0-55176 GCF_059510455.1 Streptomyces sp. NTD91 | reverse complement strand
GAGGGCTTGCACCCGGCACGCCGAGAGCACGCACCGGACGCCGCTCCTTGACGGGCAAACGTTGCCTGCCGCGGCCCTAGATGCCCGGGCGGTAGCGCATCGGATGGTCCTGTGGGACCTCCACCAGGGCGATGCGGACGCCGTCCGGGTCGGCGATCCACATCTCGACCAGGCCCCACGGCTCCTTCACCGGCGGCCGGACGATCTCGACGCCCTCGGCCCGCAGCTCCTCGTGCGCGGCCGTGACGTCCTCGACCTGGAGCCACAGCCGGACCGCCGGGGACTGCGGGACGTCGGACCGGCCGGAGACCTCCAGGAAGCCGCCGCCGAGGAAGTAGACCGTCCCGCGCTCGGGCCCCGTACCGAACTCGCGGTAGACGGAGAGCCCCAGCTGATCGCCGTAGAAGGCCCGGGAGCGTTCGGGGTCGGTCGGGGTGAGCAGCGTCCGGCTGCTGAGTACGTGCACCATGCAGGTGGAGCCTAGTGGCAGGGTTACGCTCGACCCTGGCTGAGCCACGCCAGAGATCGGAGAGAGCCCCATGGAGACCCCCGCCGCCGGCCCCACCTTCCGCGACGCCACCGACGCCGACGTCGACGCGCTGGTCGCGCTGATCGAGTCCGCCTACCGTGGCGACTCCAGCCGGGCGGGGTGGACCACCGAGGCGGACATCCTCGAGGGGCAGCGGACGGATCCCGAGGGCGTGCTGGAGGTCATCAAGTCGCCCGACAGCCGGCTGCTGGCCGTGGAGCTGGACGGCGGGCTCATCGCCTGCTGCCAGCTGGAGCACCGCGGTGACCACGCATACTTCGGCATGTTCGCGGTCAGCCCCGCCCTGCAGGGCGCGGGCCTGGGCAAGACGGTGATGGCGGAGGCCGAGCGTCGGGTCCGCGAGGACTGGGGCGCCACCGAGATGCACATGACCGTCATCTCCGTACGGGACGACCTGATCGCCTGGTACGAGCGCCGCGGCTACCGCCGTACGGGAAAGATGTCGCCCTTCCCGTACGGCGACGAGCGTTTCGGCATCCCGCAGCGCGACGACCTGCAGTTCGAGTTGCTGGTCAAGAAGCTCGCGTGACCGTCAGGCCGTGAAGCGTCCCGTGCGCTTGATCTGAGGGAAGTCGGTGGTCGCGCCGTCCAGCTCCAGTGCGCGCACCAGCCGCAGATGGTCCTGGGTGTTGACGACCCAGCCGATGATCCGCAGCCCGGACTTGCGCGCGTGCTCGACGATCTCCAGGGTGAGCCGGCGGATGTTGAGGCAGACGGTCGCCGCGCCCACGGCGACCGCGCGCTCCACCACGTCCGTGCCGACGGGGGTCCCGCCGCTCGGACCGGTGCGGAAGTGGGGGAGGCTCGCGATCAGCGCGGTGCGCGCCCCCGGCACCAGCCGGGCGATCTCGGCGATCGCGTCGTCGTGGAACGACGACACCTCCACGCGCCCGACCAGATCCCGCTCGTGCATCACCGCCGCGAGTGCGCGGGCCGCCGCCACGTCCTTGATCTCGACCTGCAGTGGCGTGCGCACCGCGTCCAGCACCTCCTCGAACACCGGCACCCGCTCCCCGCGGCCGGCGTCCAGGGCGCGCAGCTCTGCCAGCGTCTTGTCGGCGATGGGTCCGGTGCCGTCGGTCGTACGGTCCACCTCCGCGTCGTGCATGACGACCAGGGCGCCGTCCTTGCTCAGATGCAGATCGAGTTCGATCAGGTCGAGGCCGGCGTCCTGCGCGGCGACGAAGGAACGAAGGGTGTTCTCGGGCTCGACACCCATGACCCCGCGGTGACCGATGGTAAGGAAGTTCAAGGTTCGACTCCGTTCCGTCGACGGCGGCTCGGCACGCGCGGAACGGGCGGACGCCGTCGTCCGCGCGGGCAGAATCGCAGCCTAACGGCCGGGCCCCGCGATGAACCCGCACGTGCACGAGGCATACGGGTGCGTGGCGGCCGTCGACTGGCCGGTATGCGCCCCTGCCGTCCCTGTCTCGTGGGCGCGTCCTCGCAGCCGCGGTCGACCGGGTCGCCACGGCGGCGGGAACCCGGGTGCTCGACCGAAGTGAGCGTCGTCACGGTTTACGGCAGGAAAAACGTCGGTGACCAAGGGGGTCCACAGAATAATTTCCCGATCCGCCTCTTGCTGGCTGAATCGGGGTATGCATACGGTGTCCCTACGCGAGCTTCTCCCGTGGAGGATGGGACATGACGGAAATTCTTGTGCAGGCGGGTGCGGAGGAGAGGATTCCTTCGTCGACCAGGGTGGTTGAGCACCCGGCCTGGCCCGTGCTCAAGGATGCCGTGGAGCGGATCCGGCCATGGCAGTCCAAGGACGGATCGATCGACTTCGCCGCCGAGGGTGCCCCGGCCAAGGCCGACGCGGAGGCGACGGTACGGCGTGTCGTCGAGGCGGTCGAGCAGCTGTCCCCGCTGCTCCCGCACGACGAGGTCTACCACCGCGCCCTGGTGGGGGATCTGCGCCGCTGGGCCGAGGACGGCTTCCAGGTCCCCGACTTCCTGGACTCCCTGCTGGCCTTCCAGCCCGCCGCGAACCGCGCGGACGGCCTGCAGCACCTGGTCGTCTTCCCGATGTACACGCAGAACGGCAACCTGGACCGCAACCTGGAGGCGGTCGTGCTGCGCATGGTCTGGCCGGACTGGCTGGCCGAACTGGAGCGCACCCGCTACGACAACCCACTGTTCTGCGGCATCACCTTCGAGGACTTCACGGCCGGGTACGACACCAACTCCGCCGTCCTCTTCCCCGAGACCATTGCCGTGCGCGAGGCGCCGGAACGTTTCTCTTGGGGTGGCATCTTCTGCGACCGCGAGGCCGCCCGCTTCCGCCGGGTCACCGCCGCCGCCGTCGACATCCTGGGCCTGCAGCTGCCCGAGGACATCGCCGCGATGGTCCACGACCAGAAGCGCTGCGAAGAGGCCTTCGTGCTGTGGGACATGGTCCACGACCGCACTCACAGCCATGGCGACCTGCCCTTCGACCCGTTCATGATCAAGCAGCGCCAGCCGTTCTGGATGTACGGTCTGGAGGAACTGCGCTGCGACCTCACCGCCTTCAAGGAGGCCGTCAAGCTCCAGGCGGACGGCGTCCCGCAGGCCCGTGACGTGCAGTACGCGGTGCTCTTCGACCGGATGTTCCGCTTCCCGGTCACCGGCGACCGCAACCGGAACTACGACGGCCTCGGCGGTCAGCTGCTCTTCGCCTACCTGCACAAGCACGACGTGGTCCGCTGGACCGACAACAAGCTCTCCATCGACTGGGAGCGCGCCCCGCAGGTCACCAACGAGCTGTGCGCCGAGATCGAGAAGCTGTACCGGGACGGCATCGACCGCCCGAAGCTGGTGCACTGGTTCGCCGGATACGAGCTGGTCTCCACCTACCTCGCCCCGCACCCGGGCTCCAAGTGGGCCAAGGGCCCCGATGCCCTTGACCTGACCCAGCCGCCGCGCAAGCTCGTGGACGACGTGCTTCCGGACGAGTTTCCGCTGAGCATGTTCTACGAGGCCCTGTCCAAGAAGCTGAAGAATGTGATCGCCTCCACCAAGGGCATCACGGCGGACGGCGCCGAGCGGATCGCCGCGTGAGCGACCGCGTCCAGAACACTGCTTCAGAGGGGAAGATCATGGTGGGGAACGGTGCTCTCAGCGGTGCGGTGATCGCGGTGGCCGGAGCGGGAGGGCCCGCCGGGCGCGCGACGCTGCTACGACTGGCCGAGGCCGGGGCGACCGTCGTCGGGGCGGACAACGACCCCCAGCGACTGTCGGAGGCGGTGGACGCGGCCCGGTACGCCTCCGGCGGCGCCACCGTCACCGGCGACACGGTGGACCTGCTCGACCTGCAGTCGACGCGGGACTGGGCGGCGCACATCGAGAAGGACTTCGGCCGGGTCGACGGGCTCGTGCACCTGGTCGGCGGCTGGCGCGGCAGTGAGACCTTCACGAAGACCAGCCTCGACGACTGGGACTTCCTGGAACTGCTGCTCGTCAAGACCGTGCAGCACACCTCCCTCGCCTTCCACGAGGCGCTGCAGCGCAGTGAGCGCGGCCGGTACGTCCTGATCAGCGCGGCCGGTGCGAGCAAGCCGACCGCGGGCAACGCCGCGTATTCCGCCGCCAAGGCGGCGGCCGAGGCATGGACACTGGCCATGGCCGACTACTTCCGCAAGGCCGGCATCTCCGCGGGCGCCGAGGGTGCCACCTCCGCGGCTACGATCCTGGTGGTGAAGGCGCTGGTGCACGACGCGATGCGCGCCGAACGTCCCAACGCGAAGTTCGCGGGCTTCACGGACGTCAAGGACCTCGCCAAGGAGATCGAGGGCGTCTGGAGCAGGCCCGCCGCCGAAGTGAACGGAAACCGTCTGTGGCTGACCGAGAAGCCGTGAACCCTCCGAAGACCGACGCGCGTCGCCATCACGACCCGCAGGTCCGCGGTTTCGCCAGTGACAACTACGCCGGGGCCCACCCGGAGGTGCTGGCCGCCCTGGCCCTCGCCAACGGGGGCCACCAGGTGGCCTACGGCGAGGACGACTACACCGAGAACCTCCAGCGGATCATCCGCAGCCACTTCGGGGCGTCCGCGGAGGCCTTCCCGGTCTTCAACGGCACCGGGGCGAACGTCGTCGCTCTCCAGGCGGTCACCGACCGCTGGGGCGCGGTGATCTGCGCCGAGAGTGCCCACATCAATGTGGACGAGGGTGGCGCGCCCGAGCGCATGGGCGGCCTGAAGCTGCTCACCGTGCCCACGCCGGACGGCAAGCTCACGCCCGAGCTGATCGACCGGCAGGCGTACGGCTGGGAGGACGAGCACCGTGCGATGCCGCAGGTCGTCTCGATCACCCAGAGCACCGAGCTGGGCACCCTCTACACGCCGGACGAGATCCGCGCGATCTGCGAGCACGCCCACGCGCACGGCATGCGGGTGCACCTGGACGGCTCCCGGATGGCCAACGCCGCCGCCTCGCTCGACGTGCCCCTGCGGACGTTCACCAGCGCGGTCGGTGTCGACATCCTCTCGCTGGGCGGGACCAAGAACGGCGCCGTCTTCGGCGAGGCCGTCGTGGTGCTCAACCGGGACGCGGTGCGGCAGATGAAGCATCTGCGGAAGATGTCCATGCAGCTGGCATCCAAGATGCGCTTCGTCTCGGTGCAGCTGGAGGCGCTGCTGGCGAAGGACCTGTGGCTGCGCAACGCCCGGCACGCCAACGAGATGGCCCAGCGCCTCGCCGAGGGCGTGCGCGCGGTGCACGGTGTGGAGATCCTGCATCCGGTACAGGCCAACGGCGTCTTCGCCAGGCTCCCGCACGATGTGGCCGAGCGTCTGCAGAAGCGCTTCCGCTTCTACTTCTGGGACGAGCCCGCAGGAGTGGTGCGTTGGATGTGCTCCTTCGACACCACGGAGGAGGACGTCGACACCTTCGTGGCCGCGCTCAAGGAGGAGATGGCGCGCTGACCCGGAGCGATGCATAGGTATGCGGTCACTCGAAAAGTCATTGACCGTCGAGTGACCGCTTTCCTATGCTCGGCAGGCATGGAGCTGATCCAGAACACCGCCGATCTGTCCGCATATCTGGCTCCGGACGAGGTAATCGACCATCACCATCCCCTGGTGCGGGACACCGCCGAGAGGCTGGCTGCCGGAGCGGCCGACTCGTATGCCTATGCGCAGGCCGCCTATGAATTCGTCCGGGACACCATCCCGCACTCCCAGGACTCCGGTGACCTGCGTGTCACCTGGCGCGCCTCCGACGCGCTCGCCCTGCGCACCGGCATCTGCTACGCCAAGTCTCATGCCCTGGCCGCGCTGCTGCGCGCCGAGGACATCCCGACGGCCCTGTGCTACCAGCGGCTGGCCGACGACGAGGGCGGCCATGCCGTGCACGGTCTGGTCGCCGTCCGCTTCCACGGCGCCTGGCACCGGCAGGACCCCCGCGGCAACAAACCCGGCGTGGACGCCCAGTTCTCCCTCGACGGCGAGCGGCTGGCCTGGATCCCCGACGCCGCAGCCGGTGAGCTGGACCATCCCGTCCTGTATGCCGAGGCGCACCCGGTCGTCCTCGACGCGCTGGAGGCGGCCCCGGATCGGCCCTATCTGTGGAAGACCCTGCCCGATGCACTCTGAACGCAGGGCCACCGCGCCCGACGCCCGCGCGATCACCCGGGCCGGGACGAGGGCGGTGCCCGCGGAGGGGAACCGGCGGGCTCGGCTCGGATGCCGTGGGCGCCCGGGAACAGGAGCCCGCCGGACGGGACGGCGGTTCCGGTGCGCCCGAGCGGGACTTCGCCGGTCGACGGGAGGGCGGTGCCGGCGGGCGGCCTGCGACGGCGTGCTCCCCTCCGGGCCTGTGCGCGAACTCGCCGCCGACGGCGGTCACTTCACCGGCTCCGCCGTCGCGGCGACTCCTCGGCTCGGTGCTGCACCGCTGAAGTCCCCGTCCCCACCGGGCCGAAGCACCGCAGGTCAACGAGCGTCGGCCACCCGCAGCTGCTCCGCCGTCGGCGCCGTACCCCCCAGGTGGGCGGGCAGCCACCAGGAGTCCGCCAGGCCCTTGGGGCGGCCCGGGTAGGCGCGCTGGGCGGCGTCCAGCAGTTCCTGGACGCGTTCGCGCAGCCGACGGGTGATGGCGCCCGCGTACTGGTCGCGGGATGCCTCGACCGCCTCGCCGACGCGGATGGTGACGGGCAGGTGGTCGCGCTTGAAGTTGCGCGGATGGCCCTTGGTCCACAGCCGCTGGGTGCCCCACACCGCCATCGGGATCAGTGGGACGCCGGCGTCCTGGGCGAGCCTGGCCGCACCCGACTTGAAGCTCTTCAGCGTGAAGGACTGGGAGATGGTGGCCTCGGGAAACACCCCGACGACCTCACCGGAGCGCAGCGAGTCCAGCGCGTGCTCGTAGGCGGCCTCGCCCTGGTTGCGGTCGACCGGGATGTGCTTCATGCCGCGCATCAGCGGACCGGAGACCTTGTGGCGGAAGACGGACTCCTTCGCCATGAAGCGCACCAGACGCTTCTGCGGCAGGGCCGCCAAGCCGTTGAAGATGAAGTCCAGATAGCTGATGTGATTGCTCACCAGTACGGCGCCGCCCGAGCGCGGGATGTTCTCCGACCCCTGGCAGTCGATCTTCAGGTCCCAGACCTTGAACATCGTCTTGGCGAAACCGATGACGGGACGGTAGACCAGCTCTGCCATGGGCGGGGTGGACCCCTTCTGCTCTGCTCGGGAAAGGGATCCCGGCGGGTAAGTTACGCAGCCGTAGGTTTACGGCGTCTCGCAGATCGTGCCCCAAGAACGGACGGGTAGCCAGTCCTGGTGCCCCGCGGCGGCGAGATCCTCGTCACGTCGGCCTACATCCCGCCCCGGATCTTTCAGGACCCGCTTTACTCCGCCCGTACCGTGGCCCTCTTCAGAAGCAGGAACATCTCGCATCCGAGGCAGTAGCCGAACGCGGCGTTGAGGAACGCGGCCGCGAGCGCGGCGCCGGTCGCGGCCAGGCCCAGCCACTCCGGCCCGACGGTGAACCCGACGAGGCCGAGCCCGGCGAACACCAGACCCACGGCCTGCGCGAACCGCGGCGGCTGCCGCGGCTCGAACTCCTTCGGCGGTCCGAGCCGCGGCCGCAGGGCCGTGCGGAACGCCCAGCCGTAGGGCGAGCGCTGCACGCCCGCCGCCGCGCCCAGCGCGAACGCCAGCGTCTGCCAGCCCAGTATCCAGATATTCTCCAGGCTCAGGGCCACGGCCAGTACGGCCGTCGTCACGGCCGCTGCGAAGCGCGGCCCTCTCGCGTCGATGTCCATGAAGCCAGCATTCCGCATTGCGGAGGCCTCCGGGGGGCGGGAATCTTTGCGGTCTCGTGAACGCTTGTACAGAGATGACCGGAGTGATGGTGTGCGTGGCGGTGCTCCTCGTGGCGAGCGCCGCCGGAGTGCTGCACAAGCGGCGGAACGGGAGAGTGCGGGTGCGCGGGCGGGACGAGGGCAGGCGGCTGGGACCGGCGGAACTCGGCGGCGAACTCGGCGAGCGGGCCACCCTGGTGCAGTTCTCCAGCGCCTTCTGCGCACCCTGCCGCGCCACCCGGCGCGTTCTCGGCGAGGTCGCCGGGTTGGTTCCCGGGGTGACCCACGTCGAGATCGACGCCGAGGCGCGTCTGGACCTCGTACGCGAACTGGAGATCCTGAAGACGCCCACTGTCCTGGTGCTGGACGCCGAGGGGCGGGTGGTGCGGCGCGCCGCCGGGCAGCCCCGCAGGGCCGATGTCATCGCGGCTCTCGGGGAAGCCGTGTGAGGGACGGTCAGGGGCCTGTGAGGGACCCTCAGGCGGCTGTGGGGGTCTTCCGGATCCCGGACCGTGCTTGACTGGGCGCACCATCCATCGTCAGCCTGACCGTATGCCGATCGACATCCTTCTCTACGGGCGGGTCCACGTGGACCTCGCCCGCACCGCGAGCGCCACTTGTCCGGGCTGCTGAGAATCCACCGCCCCCAGCTCGCGAACTCCGGCAGAAGGACAACTCCATGACGGCCTCTCCCGACCTCGGCACCGTTCAGCTCGCCTCTCCCGACCTGTTGCGCTCCACCTTCCGCCGGCACGCCGCCGGTGTGGCGGTGATCACCGCGCGCGGCGAGTCCGGCCCGGTGGGCTTCACCGCCACGTCTGTCACCTCCGTCTCCGCCGAACCCCCGCTCGTCTCCTTCGGCATCGGCACGGGCGCGTCGAGCTGGCCCGCCATAGCCGCGACGGACCACGTCGGCGTGCACATACTCGGCGAGCACCAGAGCGGGCTCGCCGCGACCTTCGCCCGCAGCGGCGCCGACCGCTTCGGTGCTCCGACCGCCTGGCGCGAGGGTCCCGAAGGCGTACCGGTGCTCGACGACGTGCTCGCCTGGCTGGTCTGCCGGATCGTCACCCGGGTCCCGGCCGGTGATCACCGGATCGTGCTCGCCGAGGTCGTCGTGGGCGACCCCTCCGGGTCCGGCCGGCCGCTCCTCTACCACCAGGGGCGCTTCAACGGTCTGCGGGATTGATCACGTGACCCGCTCTCTGCGGGGCCGTCCGGTACCGGTTACGCTGCGTTGCGAAGGTCACAGTTCAAAGCGCTTGCTTAGCGGGCAGGAACTGGGTGTACTGACGAGTAATATTTCGGTCGGAGCGCGCGGACGCTCCGGCCGGGATCGGCCGCTTGAGGCGCCTATGCTGCCTGCAAGAGGCAGCCAGGAAATGACGATGCAGTAGGAGAGCCGGCGTGAGCTTGAGGATCGTTGTCACTGTGAAGTACGTGCCCGACGCCACTGGCGACCGGCACTTCGCCGATGACCTGACCGTCGACCGCGACGACGTGGACGGTCTGCTCTCCGAGCTGGACGAGTACGCGGTCGAGCAGGCGCTGCGGATCGCGGAGAACTCGGACGACGACGTCGAGGTCACCGTCCTGACGGTCGGTCCGGAGGACGCCAAGGACGCGCTGCGCAAGGCGCTGTCCATGGGTGCCGACAAGGCCGTCCATGTCGAGGACGACGACCTGCACGGCACGGACGCCATCGGCACCTCGCTGGTGCTGGCCAAGGCGATCGAGAAGGCCGGTTTCGACCTGGTCGTCTCCGGCATGGCGTCGACGGACGGCACCATGGGTGTGGTCCCGGCCCTGGTGGCCGAGCGCCTGGGTGTCCCGCAGGTCACTCTCCTGTCCGAGGTCTCCGTGGAGGACGGCGTCGTCAAGGGCCGTCGCGACGGCGACACCGCCTCGGAGCAGCTCGAGGCGTCCTTGCCGGCGCTGATCTCCGTCACCGACCAGTCGGGTGAGGCCCGCTACCCGTCCTTCAAGGGCATCATGGCGGCCAAGAAGAAGCCGGTGGAGTCCTGGGACCTGTCCGATCTGGACATCGAGGCCGAGGAGGTCGGTCTCGAGGGTGCCCACACCACGGTCGAGGCCGCGAACGAGCGCCCGGCGCGCACGGCCGGCACCATCGTCAAGGACGAGGGCGAGGGCGGCAAGCAGCTCGCTGAGTTCCTCGCGGGCCAGAAGTTCATCTAAGGGCCCGCCCCCGCTGACCGCCCCTCAACTTCCGTTTTCGCAGGAGAGCAATCCCATGGCTGAAGTCCTCGTCTACGTCGACCACGTGGACGGCGCCGTCCGCAAGCCCACCCTGGAGCTGCTGACCCTGGCCCGCCGCCTCGGCGAGCCCGTCGCCGTCGCGCTGGGCAACGGCGCCGCCGACACCGCCGCCGCGCTCGCCGAGCACGGCGCGACCCGCGTCCTGACCCACGACGCCTCCCAGTACGCCGAGTACCTGGTCGTGCCGAAGGTGGACGCGCTGCAGGCCGCCTACGAGGCGGTGTCCCCGGCCGCCGTGCTGGTGCCGTCCTCCGCCGAGGGCAAGGAGATCGCCGCCCGCCTCGCGCTGCGCATCGGCTCCGGCATCATCACCGACGCCGTCGACCTGGAGGCCGGCGACGAGGGCCCGGTGGCCACCCAGTCGGTGTTCGCCGCGTCCTTCACCACCAAGTCCCGTGTCGTCAAGGGCACCCCGGTCATCACGGTCAAGCCGAACAGCGCGGCCGTGGAGGCCGCCCCGGCCGCCGGCGGCGTCGAGGCCCTGTCGGTCACCTTCTCGGAGAAGGCCACCGGCACGAAGATCACCAGCCGTACTCCGCGTGAGTCGACGGGCCGCCCGGAGCTGACCGAGGCCGCGATCGTGGTCTCCGGCGGCCGTGGCGTCAACGGTGCCGAGAACTTCTCGATCATCGAGGCGCTGGCCGACTCCCTCGGCGCGGCCGTGGGCGCCTCGCGTGCCGCCGTCGACGCCGGCTGGTACCCGCACACCAACCAGGTCGGCCAGACCGGTAAGTCGGTCTCGCCGCAGCTGTACATCGCCAACGGCATCTCCGGCGCGATCCAGCACCGCGCCGGTATGCAGACCTCCAAGACGATCGTGGCCGTCAACAAGGACCCCGAGGCCCCGATCTTCGAGCTGGTGGACTTCGGCGTGGTCGGCGACCTCTTCGACGTCGTCCCGCAGCTGACCGAGGAGATCAAGGCCCGCAAGGGCTGATCCCCGGCCCGCCCGAGGCCCCGGTGACCGGCGCGGTCACCGGGGCCTCGGTGCATCCTGGTGACGACCGCCCGGCGCCGGTCGGCGGATGGACGGGGTGTTGACCACCGAGAACCGCACAGATAACTTCATTCTACGGATTGTTGATTCCGTAGAACGGAAAATTGGAGGGTGTGGGATGGGTCAGCAGGAGAAGGTGGCGACGAGCCTCGCGGGCGCCGTCAGCGAGGAGATCAGCGCCTCGCTGGCACCGGTCGACGCGGAGCTGGAGCGCCGCTACCCCGGCGACCCCGGCACCCGGCAGCCCGTCCACACGGTCTACGTCCCCGGTGACGCCTTCGCCGCCGACACCGTCCGCTCCTGGGGCGACCAGGCGCTCGCCGCCCTCGACGAACACGCCCCGGACGCCTCCTCCTTCGCCGCGGTCCTGGGCCTGTCCGACGAGCTCGCCGAGCCGGTCCACTCCCGCGTCCGCGCCAAGCTGGAACGCGAGCCGGTCGAAGACCTGCGCGTCGACTTCGAAGACGGCTACGGTCCCCGTCCCGACGCCGAGGAGGACCAGGCGGCGGCCCGCGCGGCCCGGCTGATCGCCGAGGCGTACGACAACGGCACGGCGGCGCCGTACATGGGCATCCGCACGAAGTGCCTGGAGACCGCGGTGCGCGACCGGGGCATCCGCACCCTCGACGTCTTCCTCACCGGCCTGATCGAGGCCGGCGGCCTGCCCGAGGGCCTCGTGCTGACCCTCCCCAAAGTGACCTACCCCGAGCAGGTGAGCGCCTTCGTCCGGCTCCTGGAGGCCTTCGAGAAGGCGCACGGCCTGGACGCCGGCCGGCTCGGTTTCGAGATCCAGATCGAGACCAGCCAGTCCATCCTCGCCACCGACGGCACCGCCACCGTCGCCCGCATGATCCAGGCCGCCGGGGGCCGCGCCACCGGGCTGCACTACGGCACCTTCGACTACAGCGCCTGCCTCGGCGTCTCCGCCGCCTACCAGGCCGGCGACCATCCGGCCGCCGACCACGCCAAGGCGGTCATGCAGGTCGCGGCCGCGGGCACCGGAGTGCGCGTCTGCGACGGCTCCACCAATGTCCTGCCCGTCGGCCCCACCGAGAAGGTCCACGACGCCTGGCGCCTGCACTACCGCCTCACCCGGCGCGCCCTCGCCCGCGCCTACTACCAGGGGTGGGACATGCACCCGGGCCACCTCCCGACCCGGTACGCCGCCGTCTTCGCCTTCTACCGCGAGGGCTTCGAGCAGGCGGCCGCCCGCCTCGCCCGCTACGCCGACCGGGCCGGCGGCGACGTCATGGACGAGCCCGCAACCGCCAAGGCCCTCAGCGGCTATCTGCTGCGCGGCCTGGACTGCGGTGCCCTCGACATCGCGGAGGTCGCCCGCCTCACCGGTCTGACCCGCGACGCCCTGGAGGGTTTCGCGGCGCCGCGCCGCGGTGACCTGACGGCCTCGGCGCAGTAGAGACCGCGGACCGGGCACAGCGGCCCGCCGGGGCGGTTCCGCGACGCCGACCTCGCGGCCGAGGCCGGTCCGTCCCGGACTCGTCGTCCCCGGGCGGCGGTCGGCCGGGGGAGTCGGCCGGGAGCAGCGGCGCCCGGTCGTCGTACACCGGGTGTTCCGGCGGAGGCATCCGGTCGCCGTGCGGCAGCCCGGAGCCGGTGGGCCGGGAGCAGGGACAGGTCGGGGGATGGTCGCGGGGGCTCGGCGAGGCCGAGCCCGCCGAAGGCGCGACCGGTCATACGGGAGGGTCAGTCGGCCGGCGGCAGCTCGCCCGAGCCGCGGGTGATCAGCCGGGTCGGCAGCTCGATGCGCTCCGGTGCGACCAGGCCGCCGTCCAGCCGCCGGAAGAGGCGCTCGGCGGCGGTACGGCCGAGGGCGGCCGCGTCCTGGGCGACGACCGTGAGGCCGGGCCGCAGCAGATCGGCCAGCTCGATGTCGTCGAAGCCGACGAGCGCGACCCGTCGGGACAGCTCGGCGAGCACCCGGATCACCGTGACCGTCACCCGGTTGTTGCCGGCGAAGATCGCGGTGACCGGTGCGGGACCGGAGAGCATCTCCTCGGCCGCCCGGCGCACCCGCTCCGGGTTCGTCTGCCCGAGGGACATCCAGGCGTCCTCGACGGGTATCCCGGCGTCCTCCATGGCCGCCCGGTAGCCCCGCAGCCGCTCGGCGGCGGTGTGGATACGCGGCATGTCACCGATGAACCCGATCCGGCGGTGGCCGTGGGCGATCAGATGAGCGACGCCGTCCCGGGCACCGCCGTAGTTGTCGGAGAGGACCACGTCGGCGTCGATGCGCCCGGCCGGACGGTCCACGAACACGGTCGCCACGCCCGCCCTGATCTCCGGTTCGAGATAGCGGTGGTCGTCCCCGGCCGGGATCACCACCAGGCCGTCCACCCGCCGCGCGCACAGCGCCAGCGCCAGTTCCTGCTCGCGCTCCGGGTCCTCGGCGCTGGAGCCGTTGATCAGCAGGGCGCCGTGGGCCCGGGCCACCTCCTCGACGGCACGGCTGAGGGGGCCGTAGAAGGGGTCGGCGAGGTCCTCCAGGACCAGGCCGATGCTCGCCGTACGGCCCTTGCGCAGCACCCGCGCGCTGTCGTTGCGGCGGAAGCCCAGCGCCTCGATCGCCTCCTGCACCCGGCGCTCGGTGTCCGGGGTGACGCCGGGCTCGCCGTTGACCACCCGGGAGACCGTCTTCAGGCCCACCCCGGCCCGGGCCGCCACGTCCTTCATGGTCGGGCGGTTGCCGTAACGGGTGCCGGGAAGGCTGTCTGCGCGGCGGGTGGTCTCGGGCACGGTTCGGTGTCCTGTTCCTGTCGTCCGTCCGACCGCGGAGGCGGTGCGTCCGGGGGGTGAGCCGCCAGCGCGTACGAGGCGGGCGCACCCCCGGTGGTGCGCCGATCCGCGGTTCGTATGAGGATGTGGCTTCGAGCATAGAGCCTGGACAACGTTGTCAGATGCGCGAGAGACTGTCCACCGCTGTCCGTCGGCCCGCACCCCACCGCCCGACCGGCCCGCGCCTCTTTGTTTCTCGAGCTCCAACGGGGAGATCTGACTCTGATGCACACCGACCTCGTCGCGGCCCTGGACATCGGCGGCACCAAGATCGCCGGCGCGCTGGTGGACGGCGACGGACGGATACTCGCGCGGGCTCAGCGCGGCACGCCCGCCCAGCAGGACCGCGAAACGGTCATGCGGGCCGTCGAGGAGGTGCTCGGTGAGCTCGCCGGCTCGCCGCTGTGGGGACGCGCCGGCGCCGTCGGCATCGGCAGCGCGGGGCCGGTGGACGCCTCCGCGGGCACGGTCAGCCCGGTGAACGTGCCGGGCTGGCGGGACTTCCCGCTGGTCGAGCGGGTGCGCACGGCCACCGGTGGGCTCCCCGTCGAGCTGATCGGCGACGGCGTCGCGATCACGGCGGCCGAGCACTGGCAGGGCGCCGCCCGCGGCCACGACAACGCACTGTGCATGGTGGTGTCGACCGGGGTGGGTGGCGGCCTGGTCCTGAACGGCCGGCTCCACCCGGGTCCGACCGGCAACGCCGGGCACATCGGCCACATCAGCGTCGACCTCGACGGGGACCCGTGCCCGTGCGGCGCACGGGGCTGCGTGGAGCGGATCGCGAGCGGCCCCAACATCGCCCGCCGCGCCCTGGAAGGGGGCTGGCGCCCCGGCCCCGACGGCGACACCTCGGCCGCCGCCGTGGCCGCCGCAGCCCGAGAGGGCGACCCGGTGGCCGTGGCCTCCTTCGAGCGCGCGGCACAGGCGCTCGCCGCCGGCATCGCGGCCACCGCGAGCCTGGTCGAGATCGACATCGCCGTGATCGGCGGAGGCGTGGGCAAGGCGGGCGACATCCTCTTCACACCGTTGCGCAAGGCGCTCACCGACTACGCGACGCTGTCCTTCGTCCAGCGGCTCACGGTCGTGCCGGCGCAGATGGGCACGGACGCGGGCCTGGTCGGCGCGGCGGCGGCCGCGCTGGCCCGGCGGCCGGACGCCACGGCGGGGGTGTGAGGCGCGGGCCGGCACGGGGGGCAGCGCCCGGAGGCTGACGGCACGGCGACTCCCCGAGGGGCGTGGGGCCGTATCGGCTTGCGGCTCCGCCGCCGGGCGCGCCCCCCGCGCACCCGCGGCCGCGTACGGCCTCACCGTCCCCTGGGCCGGCGCCGTGGTCAGCAACTCAGGCGTGCGTCCGCCCAGTCCGCGTGGTCGGAGTCGTTGCCGTCCCCCGCGTCGGTGACGACCAGGCGGACCACCTGGGCGCCGGTGATGTCGGCGGCGAGCGGCTGGGCCGGCATCGCGTTGGTCAGGACGTCCGTCGAGGCGGCCTTCGTGCCGTCCGCCCAGATCTCGAAGGTCACGCTTCCCTTCGTGCCCTTCTCGTCGTCGACCCCGACGTCCGCGGTGAGCCTGGTGCAGGACTTGCCGGTGTAGAAGGAGACGTCGCTGGGCGCGTGGACGCCGAGGCCCTTGGCGTACACCGTGCCGCCGATGGTGATCGGGTGGCCGTCGCCCGCCGCGCTCTCGCCGTTGCTCGTGTCGCGTTCCACCGGCCCCCAGCCGCTGGTCGCGGACAGCCACGGCAGGTCGCTGAGGTACGACGTCCCGGCGGGCGGCCGGACGACGACGGACGCGGTCAGTGGAAGGGTGTCGGTGACTCGCTGCCCGGACGGTGAGAGATGACGCGCCTGCAGCGTGAGGCCGTAGGAGCCGGTCGGGGTTCCGGCCGGCGCGGTGACGGTCCAGTCGGTGCGCAGGGTGCCGCCGGTGGCGAGGGCGTCGGCCGTGGTGGTGGACGCGGGCCGTACGGCCCACCCGTCGGGGCCGGTCAGGGACACGGAGACTCGGCGCGCGGGAGTACGGCCGAGGTCCGTCACGGTACTGGTCAGCGTGGTCGGGGCGCCGGTCTCGAGCAACGGGGCGCCGTCCAGGCCCAGTTCGGTGGCGGGCGGGTACGCGGCCCAGTGCGGGTCGGCGGAGACGCGCAGCAGGACCGTGCCGTGGGCGGGTACGGTGGCGGCGATGGTGCCTGCCGTGTTGGAGCTGCTGTGCCGCCACAGGTCCCGCTGGATGTAGGCGGTGGCGTCGGGCAGGCCGACGGCGGACGCGGTGGTGGCGATGCGCTGGGCGGTGCCCGACTCGTTGAACAGGGCCACCGCGCGGCTGCCGTCCTTCATCTCCTTGGCGATCACCCAGCGTCCGCCCGCCGAGGAGACGACCGTGCCCTGCTTGCCCAGCGGATCCTGGTCGACGGCTGTCACCTCCTTGTTGTCCAGGATGTCGAAGGTCGCCCGGGAGGCCTTGCGCAGGTCGGTGCCGATGAGCAGCGGCGCGGCCATGACCGACCAGAGGGAGAAGTGCGAGCGGTACTCGGTGTCCGTCATGCCGCCGTTGCCGACCTCCAGCATGTCCGGGTCGTTCCAGTGACCGGGGCCGGCGTACGGGGCGAGCGGCAGGTTCTGCTTCAGGATCGACAGCATCGACCCCCAGCTGTCACTGATGTCGCCCGTGGTGCGCCACAGATGACCGACGTCCGCCCCCCACTCCCAGGGCTTGTACTGACCCCATTCGCAGATGCTGTAGACGATGGGCCGCCCCGTCGCCTTCAATGCGTCGCGCATGGTGGTGTAGCGCTGCCTGGCGTCGACGCCCTGGTTGTTGCAGTTGTCGTATTTCAGGTAGTCCACGCCCCAGTCGGCGAACTGCCGCGCGTCGCTGTACTCGTGCCCGAGTGCGCCGGGGAAGCCCGCGCTGTTGCAGGTCCTGGTGCCGGCGCTGGTGTAGATGCCGAGCTTGAGACCCTTGGAGTGGACGTAGTCGGCGACGGACTTGATGCCGTGCGGGAAGCGGGCCGGGTCGGGCACCAGCTTGCCGTCGGCGTCGCGCTGCGGCAGCGCCCAGCAGTCGTCCAGGTTGACGTACTGGTAGCCGGCGTCCTTCAGGCCCTTCGCCACGAAGAGGTCGGCGATGCCCTCGACCATGCTCTCGTTGAAGTCGGCGCGGCAGTGCGTGGAGTTCCAGTTGTTGAAGCCCATGGGCGGGGTGAGGGCGAGACCGTCGGCCAGGCTGGGAACGACGGGGGCCTCGGCGGGCGCCGCCAGGGCCGGGCCGGTGAGTCCCGCCGTGCAGAGCAGGCCCGCGGTGAGCGCTCCGAGCACTCTTCGGCTGGTGGTGCGGGTGTGAGGGTGACGCATGGTTGACGTTCCTCCGACTCGCGAAAGGTGGCTGACGACCGTACGGACACCTGCGTGCGCCTGGGTGTCATGTGTGCGTCAGCTGTGCGCGTTTACGGTAGGACCTGTCGGACTGTGTTGGAAGAGGTGTGCTGTGGCTGTTCGACAGTCCGTCGAACCACGCAGCGCCACGGCGGCCTCGCGCTGCGGAGTCGTGTGATGTTGGGATGTGTTGTCTTCTTCAGGTCAGGTCTGGTCGTCGACGCGGCCCCATCCGGGCAGCGGGGGCTGGGGCCAGGCGGGTGGGCGAGGGAGGGATCCGGCCGGGCCGTCGGTCCTCCGCACGGCGGCCGGGGCACGCCCGCTCAGCCAGCCGAGCACCTGGTGCCCGGCCCCGGCCACCGAGGGCCCCTCGGCCGCCACGGACCAGCGGCGGCCGAGATCCACGGCCTCCACCGACGCGACCCGGAAGCCCCGGGCGCGCAGCGTGGTGAGGGTGTCGTCGAGCGCCCAGGAGACATAGCCCTCCGGCCACCACTCGCTGCCGTGGCCGACGTCGAGGTCGAGGTGATGCGTCTCCACTTCCCGCAGGCAGCGCAGCAGGAGGTACCAGGCGGGATGCCGCCAGCCCGCCAGCGCGGGGACCAGACGGTCCCAGGCGGGTGCGGGCAGTGCGCGTGCCTGCGTCGCGAACCCGTCCAGGCTCCCGCGCGGCCGGTCCGCGAGCCGGACGGCGGGGAGCGCCGCGTCACGCTCGCCGGCCGCGGCCGGCGCCGCGGCGTCCGGGCGCGGGCCTGGCGCGCGGCCGGTCCGGGCGAGCCGCAGGAGCCAGATGTAGGCGTCGACGCTGTGGGTGACATGGGCGAGCACATGGCCTCGTGTCCACCCCGGCAGCCGCGAGGGGGCGCGGAGTCCCGTGTCGGACAGCTCGGCCGCGGCCCGCGCGAGCCGGTCGCCCGACCGCACGACGTCCTCGGCGCGTCCTGCGCCGGCGCGGAAGTCCGGCGGCCCGTTCACGACAACTCCCGTACACCCTCGACGGTACGGGCACCGAACTCGCCCGACCTCCCGCCGGCCGGCACCAGGACCGTCCCGCCGCCGGCCCGGCGGACCGGATGCCGGGTCCTCTTCGAGCACCGGGCGGAAGACCGGCTGCTGCTCCGGGAGCCGGGGCGGCCGGGCCCGCCGGGCGAGGGTGCGGACCGGTTCCGGTTCCCCGGGGCCCGTCGGGCGCCGGAGGGTCGTCGTCGACGGGGGTGAGCTGGTCATCGGGCCGCGTCTCCGGTCGGGGCCTGCCACGGGAGCGGGCAGGGCGGGACCTCGGACGATATCGGTGGCATCCGGGCACGGACCAGCGGTTTTCGGCCGGACCGGCATCCTCCGTGCGCGCGCCCGACGGAGAGGTGGCCCGGTCTTCGCGCGCTTCCCCGGCGGGGGGCGCCCGCCCCGCCCGCCTGACCGGTGACGCGGCTCGTCCGCTCGCGGGTATCCGCGTGACCCCCGGCCGGCGTCCACAGTTGATCAGGGCATGAAGAAGCGCAGCATGCTCGCCATCGCCTCCCTGGCCACCGGATTCGTCGTGGCCGCCATCACCCCCTCGCACGCGGCGGAGCAGGGCCCCGTGAAGGACCTGCACGTCTCGGACACGGTCGACTCGGTCGGCCGCCTGGTCGGCCAGGACAGTCTCGCCGTCGACGACAGCGCTCTCGGAGGTCAGGAGTAGCCCCGGACCGCCAGGGCGCGCGTGCCGGTGTCCCCAGCCGGGGGCCCCGGCACGCGCGTTCCGGCGCCCTCACCGGGGCGGGGTTTCCGTGGCAGGGTGGAGCGGGCAAGCCTCAGGGGGCCGACACAGGAGGGGGAGTCCGTGACCGTCGTCTGGATCAACGGCGCGTTCGGCGCGGGGAAGACCACGACCGCACGGGAACTGATCGAACTGATCCCGAACAGCACGCTCTTCGACACCGAGGTCATCGGAGCGGGACTCGCGCATCTGCTGCCGGCCAAGCGGCTCGCCGAGGTCGGCGACTTCCAGGACCTGCCGATCTGGCGCCGGCTCGTGGTCGACACCGCGGCCGCGCTGCTGGCCGAGCTGGGCGGGACCCTCGTCGTGCCCATGACCCTGCTCCGCCAGGAGTACCGCGACGAGATCTTCGGCGGCCTCGCCGCCCGCAGGATTGCCGTGCACCATCTGCTGCTCGCCCCGGCTGAAACGATCCTGCGCCAGCGGACAGCCGGCCGGGAGACCCCGTCCGGTCTGCCCGACGGCGAGATACGGCAGCGGCAGTGGGCCCACGACCACATCGAGCCCTACCGTGCCGCCCTCGCCGCCTGGCTCACCGCCGACGCCCACCTCCTGGACACCAGCGACCTCACCCCGTACGCCACCGCCCTGCGCATCGCGGAGGCCGTCGGCAGCGGTGCCGTACCGCCCTGTGACATCGTGCAGACCCCCGAGCCGACCGCCGAGACCCTGGCCGCCGGGGTGCTGCTCTTCGACGAACAGGACCGGGTGCTGCTCGTGGACCCCACCTACAAGCCCGGCTGGGAGTTCCCCGGCGGGGTGGTGGAGCGCGGTGAGGCACCGGCCCGTGCGGGCATGCGGGAGGTCGCCGAGGAGACCGGGATACGGCTGCGGGAGGTGCCCCGGCTGCTCGTCGTGGACTGGGAACGGCCGGTTCCGCCCGGCTTCGGCGGGCTGCGGCTGCTGTTCGACGGTGGCCGGCTGGAGTCGGGCGAGGCGTCGAGGGTGCTGCTGCCGGGGCCTGAGCTGCGCGGCTGGCGCTTCGTGACGGAGCAGGAGGCCGCCGGCCTGCTGCCGCCGGTGCGTTTCGAGCGCCTGCGCTGGGCCCTGCGCGCCCGTGAACGCGGCACCGCGCTGTATCTGGAGGCGGGGGTGCCGGTCGGCTGAGCCGGCGCAGGGTGGTGCGCTCAGCCCGCGCCCGCCGCCGAGCGCAGGGCCGCGGCGGCTTTCCCGACGACCGGGTCGCCGTGTCCGAAGCAGGCCACGTCCGCATCCAGCCCGGCCAACCGGGCGAGGGAGGCGAGGAGCCGGGGCCGGTCGAGATTGAGCACCCCGGGCATGACCGTGCCGTCGACGGGCGAGGCGGCCACCGTGTCCCCGGTGAACAGCACACCGTGCGCGGGCAGGAACACGGCGATGCTGCCGTCCGTGTGCCCCGGGACGTGCAGCACCCGTGCACCCCCGCCGAAATCGAGCAGCGCGCCGTCGACCACCTCGGTCAACGCGGCCGGCGGCCTGGGCGTACCCACGGGCAACCGCCGGAGCGCCGCCGCGTGGATCGGCCGCTCCCACTCCTCGTACTCGGGCGGAGGACCGGGGAGTTCACCCCGGACGAACGGCGCGTCCAGCGGGTGCGCCAAGACCTCGGCACCGCTCAGTCCGGCGAACTCGCCCGCCCCGCCCACGTGGTCCTCGTGGAAGTGGGTCAGCACGATCCGCCGTACGTCCCCCAGGGCGTGGCCCAGCGCCGTGACCGCATCGGCGATCGCTCTGCCGGCGCCGATCGGACCGGTGTCGACCAGCGTCAGCTCCTCGCCGTCGCGCCAGAGCCAGGCCTGGCCGACCGGGAAGCGCAGGAGGTGGAGCCGGGGGAGCACTTCGATGACGTCCATGCGCCGACCGTAGGGGGCGCCCCCGCGCATGGACGAGGGCGCTCTGCCGGCGGCAGAAGGGCTCAGCCCGCCGCGTAGTTGCGCAGGAACAGCGCCTCCGCGACCGACAGCCGCTCCAGCTCCTCGGGGGACACGCTCTCGTTGACCGCGTGGATCTGCGCCTCCGGCTCGCTCAGGCCGATGAGCAGGATCTCCGCCTGCGGGTACAGGCCCGCGAGGGCGTTGCACAGCGGGATGGAGCCGCCCTCGCCGGCGTACTGCATGGTCTCGCCCGGGTAGGCGACCGCCATCGCGTCGGCCATCGCCTGGTACGCCGGGCTGGAGGCGTCGGCGCGGAAGGCCTGTCCCTGGCCGGTCTGCTCGGTGGTGACCCGGGAGCCCCAGGGGGTGCGCGCCGCGAGGTGGGCCTCCAGCAGCTTGCTCGCCTCCGCCGCGTCCACGCCCGGCGGCACCCGCAGGCTGATCAGTGCGCGGGCGCTGGAGTGCACGGACGGGGTGGCGCCGACCACCGGCGGGCAGTCGATGCCGAGGACGGTGACGGCCGGGCGGGCCCACAGGCGGTCGGCGACCGAGCCGTCCCCGATCAGCTCCACCCCGTCGAGCACCTTGGCGTCCGCGCGGAACTGCTCCTCGGTGTACTCCAGGCCGTCCCACGTCCCCGTGGCGTCGAGCCCGTCGACCGTGGTCGAGCCGTCCTCGGCGCGCAGCGAGTCCAGCACGCGGATCAGCGCGGCGAGCGCGTCCGGGGCGGCGCCGCCGAACTGGCCGGAGTGCAGATTGCCCGCGAGCGTGTCGATCCGGACCCGGACCAGGGTCATACCGCGCAGCGTGGTGGTCACAGTCGGCAGGCCCACGCGGAAGTTGCCCGCGTCGCCGATCACGATGGTGTCGGCCTCCAGCAGCTCCGGGTGCTCCTCGGCGTACCGCTCCAGGCCGCCCGTGCCCTGCTCCTCCGAGCCCTCCACGATCACCTTGACGTGCACCGGTACGCCGCCGTTCGCCTTCAGGGCGCGCAGCGCGAGCAGGTGCATGATCACGCCACCCTTGCAGTCGGCGGCCCCGCGGCCGTACCAACGGCCGTCGCGCTCGGTCAGCTCGAACGGCGGGGTGGTCCAGCCGGCCTCGTCCAGCGGGGGCTGCACGTCGTAGTGCGCGTACAGGAGAACCGTTTTGGCACCCTCGGGGCCCGGCAGGTAGCCGTACACGGACTGGGTGCCGTCGGGAGTGTCCAGCAGGGCCACGTCGACGAAACCCTCGGCGCGCAGCGCGTCGGCGACCCAGTTCGCCGCGCCCTCGCTCTCGCTCCTCGGGAACTGCGTGAAGTCCGCCACCGACTTGAAGGCGACCAGCTCGGCCAGCTCCGCCTTGGCGCGGGGCAGCAGCGAGGCGACGGTCTCGGCGACCGGATTCGACGACATGGGCACGCTCCTCGTGGGTGCGACGTTGAACTGCTTGCACAGGTGAGTACACCCTGATCCTCCCACAGTGGCCTGCGGGGACGGCCGCCGTAGGATGCGGGGGACACCACGGCAGCGGCTTGATCGGAGCGGTAGACCATCGTGAGCGGCGAGAACTCTTCGGCGGACGGCGTGCAGCGGGTGTGGGACGTCGTCGTGGTGGGCGCGGGACCCGCGGGGGCTTCGGCCGCCTACGCGGCGGCGGTCGCGGGCCGACGCGTGCTGTTGCTGGAGAAGGCCGAGCTGCCCCGCTACAAGACCTGCGGCGGCGGCATCATCGGCCCGTCGCGCGACGCGCTGCCGCCCGGCTTCGAGCTGCCCCTGCGCGACCGGGTGCACGCCGTCACCTTCTCCAACAACGGGCGCTTCACCCGCACCCGGCGCTCCAGGCAGATGCTGTTCGGGTTGATCAACCGGCCCGACTTCGACCAGCAGCTGGTCGAGCACGCCCAGAAGGCGGGCGCCGAGCTGCGTACGGGCGTCACGGTGCAGCGGGTCGAGCAGCACGGCTCGGCGGTGCCGGACCGGCGGACGGTCGCGGTCGTCCTGCAGGGCGGGGAGACGGTGCTGGCCCGCGCGGTCGTCGGCGCCGACGGCAGCGCCAGCCGCATAGGGGCCCATGTCGGGGTGAAGCTCGACCAGGTGGACCTCGGACTGGAGGCGGAGATCCCGGTCCCCGAGCCGGTCGCCGACGACTGGAAGGGGAGGGTCCTCATCGACTGGGGCCCTCTGCCGGGCAGTTACGGCTGGGTGTTCCCGAAGGGCGACACCCTCACGGTCGGTGTGATCTCCGCGCGCGGCGAAGGCGCCGCCACCAAGCGGTACTTGGAGGACTTCATCGCCCGGCTGGGGCTGTCCGGCTTCGAGCCGGCCGTCTCCTCCGGGCATCTGACCCGCTGCCGCGCCGACGACTCGCCGCTGTCCCGGGGCCGGGTGCTGGTGTGCGGTGACGCGGCCGGGCTGCTGGAACCGTGGACCCGTGAGGGAATCTCCTACGCGCTGCGCTCGGGCCGGCTCGCGGGGGAGTGGGCGGTGCGCGTCGCCGAGGCACACGACGCGGTCGACGCCCGCCGTCAGGCCCTGAACTACGCGTTCGCGATCAAGGCCGGGCTCGGCGTCGAGATGAGCGTGGGCAAGCGTCTGCTGGCCGTTTTCGAGAAGCGCCCGGGCCTCTTCCATACGGCCCTCACCGGTTTCCGCCCGGCATGGAAGGCGTTTTGCGAC
This sequence comes from Streptomyces sp. NTD91, assembly GCF_059510455.1. NCBI lineage: Bacteria > Bacillati > Actinomycetota > Actinomycetes > Kitasatosporales > Streptomycetaceae > Streptomyces > Streptomyces sp. NTD91. Next base: position 31,623 of record NZ_JCAJZW010000050.1, on the reverse strand, counting down.
ATCACCCGGGGCTCGACCTCGCTGGGTGACATGGTCCGCACCCACCCGATCGCCCACCGCGCCCTGACCGCGCTGGACCGGGGCCCGGCGGCGGTTCCGGCGGAGGACCCTGCCGGTTCCTGACCGGAACCCCGCGGGGCCGCCGAGGACCGGGCCGGTGGGGGACGGCGCCGGCCCGGCGGCGTGTTCGGTCAGGGGGACGGTCCGGTCCGGCGACGTACGCGGTCAGCTCGTGACCGTGATCCGGAAGACCGGGTGGTCGGGGGCGATGCGGCGCAGCTCATCGTCGGGGGAGTCGGGGCCGACGCCGTCGAAGAAGACACCGACCTCCGCCTTCCATCGCCTGAGGTACGCGCGCAGCAGCGGCACCTTGTCGTCGTCGGTGACCTCGGTGGCGGTGAACACGTCCACGTTCTTGCCCAGCCGCAGCTCGCCGCCGCCGGCCGCCCGCATGTTGTGGGTCCACTGCACATGGCCGCGCGGGGCGACCAGGTACTGTTGTCCGTCCACCGTCAGCAGGTTCACCGGCGTGGTGCGCCACTCGCCGCTCTTGCGCCCGCGCACTGCGAGGACCCGGGACCCCCAGACGCTGATGCCGCGCCGGGTGAACCAGGCGACCGCCCGGTTGAAGACGTTGACGGTGAACCAGCCGGGCTTCTTGACGTGTGTCGACATGGTGACCCCCACGGTTTGGGAGAGCGGTGCTCTCGCTCGACTCGATTGTGGCGCAGGCAGGTGCTCCAGAGCAAGAGCAGTGCTCTCTTTCGTGTGCGCTGCTCTCGAATCTGGCAGACTGCTCGTATGAGCACGACACAGGGAGCCCGCGCGCGGGCCAGGAGGGAAGTCACGGCGGCGATCAAGGAAGAGGCGCGCAGACAGCTGGCGAAGGACGGCGCCGCCAAGCTCTCGCTTCGGGCGGTCGCCCGCGAACTGGGCATGGTCTCCTCGGCGCTGTACCGGTACTTCCCCAGCCGTGACGAACTGCTCACCGCTCTGATCATCGATGCGTACGACTCCCTCGGCGAGGCGGCGGAACGGGCGCGGGACGCCGCGGCCGGTTCCGGTCCGCTGGGCCGCTGGACTGCGGTGTGCGAGGCGGTGCGGGGCTGGGCGCTCGCCCATCCGCACGAGTACGCCCTGATCTACGGCTCACCCGTGCCCGGCTACGCCGCCCCGCAGACCACGGTTCCGGCCGCCGCCCGCGTCGGCCTGGTCTTCATCGGCATCGTCCGGGACGTCCACGAGCACACCGGCCTCGCCGACCTCCCCCTGCCCGGCGAGCTGCGGCCCGAGGCCGAGCGCATGGCCGCCGACCTCGCGCCCGAGCTGCCCCCCGAAGCCGTCGCGGCCCTCGCGGCGGCCTGGGCCCAGCTGTTCGGGCTGGTCAGCTTCGAGCTGTTCGGCCAGTTCAACAACGTGATCGAGGACCGGGCGGCCTTCTTCCGGCACGCGGCGTCCCGGCTCGCCCGCCAGGTGGGGATCGACCGCTCCTGACGCCCCGGAACGGCCCACGCCGCGGCATCACGCGTGCCGGCACGGAAGCACTCGTACTCCCCGTGGAGTACGAGTGCTCACCCCGCCCGGCTGACGCCCGCGCCGACGAGCGGCGTCTACCGTGGCCTGCATGGAAGAGCAGCGCGCCCCGGGGCAGTGGTGGCGGCACGGGCCGCCGTGGCGGGGCGCGCCCGGCGAGGCGGAAGCGCACCGGCCCCGCCGGCCCTGGCGCACCACCGCGCTGATCACCGTATTCGTCCTGATCGGCAGCAATTTCGCCGGGCACGCTCAGCCGCACCGGGTGCCCCTCGACGGCTACGGGCGCGTGCTGCTGCTCGTCGCCTCGGCGCTGTTGCTGTGGCGGCACCGGTACCCGGCGGCCGTGGCCTTCGGTACCGCCGTGGTGACCCTCGGCTACCTGGCCGCGGGCTACCCCTATGGCCCGGTCTTCCTGGTCGTCGCCGTCGCCTGCTTCAGCGCGGTCGTCACCGGGCACCGGCGGGCCGCCTGGGCGTCCGTCGGCCTGCTCTGGGCCGGGCACGCCCTGGTCGCCCTCTGGCTCTACCGCTGGCTCCCGCCCGCGGGTGACCGGGGCGCCGGGCTCACGCAGGAGATCGTCGCCGCCACCTGGGTGCTGGGGATCGTCGCCCTGGCCGAACTGGCCCGGGTACGGCGCGAGCAGTGGGCGCGCGAGCGCGCCGACCGGGCCGAGGCGGCGCGGCGCCGGGCGGACGAGGAACGGCTGCGGATCGCCCGCGAGTTGCACGACGTGCTCGCGCACAGCATCTCCGTCATCAACGTCCAGGCCGGCATGGGGCTCGCACTGCTCGACAGCGACCCCGAGCAGGCGCGGGCCGCGCTCACCACCATCAAGGCCGCCAGCAAGGAGGCGCTCGGCGAGGTCCGCCAGGTCCTCGACACCCTGCGCGCCCCCGGCGCAGCTCCGCGCGCCCCGGCCCCCGGCCTCGACCGGTTGCCGGAGCTGGTGGAGCATGCCGCCGCGGCCGGACTCACCGTGGAGGTCCAGGGCGAGCCGCCGCGCCTGGCGCCCGGCGCCGACCTCGCCGCCTTCCGCATCGTGCAGGAGGCCCTGACCAACGTCGTACGGCACTCCGGATCACGGCACGCCCGCGTGCGGTTCACCCACGACGGCCGGGCGCTGCGGCTGCGCGTCGACGACGACGGGCCGGCCACCGGTGCCGACGCCGGCGGCAGCGGCAACGGGCTGGCCGGTATGCGGGAGAGGGCCGCTGTGCTCGGTGGCAGCATCGAGGCGGGACCGCGGGACGACGGAGGCTTCCGGGTGCTCGCCGTACTGCCGTCGCACCTCAGGGGGGGACCAGTGATCCGGGTACTGCTCGCCGACGACCAGTCGCTCGTGCGGGCCGGTTTCGGAGCGTTGCTCGGCGCGCAGCCGGACATCGAGGTGGCCGGCGAGGCGGCCGACGGCGAGGAGGCGCTGCGCCTGGTGCGGGAACTGCGGCCGGACGTCGTCCTGATGGACGTCCGCATGCCCCTGCTGGACGGCCTCGCCGCGACCCGCCGCATCACCGGTGAAGCCGGTCTGGAGGACGTGAAGGTGGTCATGCTCACCACCTTCGAGCTGGACGAGTACGTCTTCGAGGCGATCCGCTCCGGCGCCTCCGGCTTCCTGGTGAAGGACACCGAGCCGGACGAACTCCTGCGCGCGGTACGGGCGGTGGTGCGGGGTGACGCCCTGTTGTCGCCGGGTGTCACCCGCCGGCTGATCGCGGAGTTCGCGGCCCGCTCCAAGGAACCCGCGGCGGCGGACGCCCTCGCCCACCTCACCGAGCGGGAGCGGGAGGTGATGGCGCTGGTCGGCATCGGCCTGTCCAACGGGGAGATCGCCCGACGCCTGGTGGTCAGCCCGCTCACCGCCAAGACCCATGTGAGCCGCACGATGGTGAAACTGGGCGCCCGAGACCGCGCCCAACTCGTTGTCCTGGCCTATGAGTCGGGTCTGGTACGCCCTGGCTGGCTCGGCTGAGGGGAGCGCCGGAAACGCACCAGCACGCTGACCACGCGGACCGCGAAGACGACAAGGGCGCCCGTCTCGCCGAGCCGCAGCAGGGTCCTGGACAGCAGATGCGGAAGGTCGAGGAGCAGTGCGGGCCCGGCCACGGCCCCGAACAGCACTGCCCCGGCGAAGGCGGCGCTCACCAGGGCGTAGCAGATCTCGATTGTCGTCGCGTCCCGTTGCGCCTCGGTACGGCGTCCCCCGTCTGCGTACATTTTCCCAGCTTCACATACCCGCGCCCGGCGGAGCAATCGGCCCCGCCGGGCGCGCTGTCGGAGGTTCCCCGCCCAGCTGGTCACCAACGTCGTGACCGGGTACGCCTGTCGGGGCACTGGTCGCGCCGGACGGCGCGCCCAACGTCTGGACGGCAGGGCGGCGCCGACCATCGACACGTCCAGCGCGTCCAGGAACATCGCCGTGCAGAGCACCAGCAGGGTGCCCCACAGCCGGGGAGTCCAGCGGACCACCGGGGACGGGGCCGTCGAAGGGGTGAGCGGAGAGGTCATGCCGACGAGATTGCTTGCGCATGCATGAGATGTAAGCGCATTTAATTCCGATGCAACGATCTTGTTGCTCTGCTACGGTGCGCCCATGGCGTCGAACAGGTCCGAGCAGGCGCTCGTGGAGCAGTGGCGGGAGATCCTCGCACTGCACGCCCGCACCCAGTGCGAGCTGGACCGGGTGCTGCACGGACACGGCCTGTGCGCCAGCGACTTCGAGGTCCTCGACCTGCTGGCCGAGGCGGTGCCGGCGGACGGCTGCGCCCGCCGGGTGCAGGAGATCGCCGAGCGCGTCCACCTCAGCCAGAGTGCGCTGTCCCGGCTGATCGGCCGTCTGGAGAAGGACGGTCTGGTCGAGCGCGCGATGTGCGCCGAGGACCGGCGCGGGGTGCGGGTGGCCCTCACCGCGAAGGGACGCGCGCTGCACGAGGAGGTACGGCCGGTGCAGCGCGCGGTGCTGACCCGGATGCTGGCGGGCGAGCTCAGCTCCAGGTGACGGCCGACCTCTCCCGCCACAGCTCGGCGACGGCCCGGTCCCCGGTCACCCGGGGGAACGGCAGCCGGTTCCACAGCGCCAGGTACAACTCGGCGGCTGGCGCGGACACTTCGCAGTCGGCCTCGCCCGCCGCGTCCCGCGTGGCCACCGGGGGTTCCTCGGACAGCCGTACGGTCCACACCGCGCCGTCGCTGTCCGTCGCCCGCACCCGCAGCACCCGGAGCTCGGCGCTGCGGACCCTGCTCCTGGGGCGGGCGTGGAAGCCGCGCAGCAGTTCGTCGATGCCGTCCACCGCGAACGCCGGGCTGATCCCGGACCGGGTGCCGCCCCGTGCCGCCTCCGCGTCCACCCGGTGCACCGTCGTCTCGTGCGCCTGGCGCCGTGCCCAGAACGCGAGCGGTGACGGCGCCGGCAGGAAGTGCCAGCACTCCATGTCGGGCGCGGCCGAGGCGAGGGTGTCGACGAGGTACCGGTGCCCCTCGCGGAACCAGGCCAGCAGTTCGCCGCCGTCGAGGTCGGGCAGCCCGCCGTCGGGGTGGTACGAGGTGTGCCCCTCGGCGACGAAGGCGGCGGCCCAGCGGTGCACCATCCCGGAGTGCCGCAGCAGGTCCCGCACCTGCCAGTCGGGGCAGGTCGGCACCTCGGCGCCGGTGCCGGCCCGTTCGGCGGCAGCGGCCAGCAACCGGCCCTCCCGGTCCAGGGTCTGAAGAAAGTCGGCAGTGTCCATGGGCGCGAGTGTGCCGGATGGAGCGGGCTCGAAGGGCGCCGCTTTCCGGCGGCGAGCCGGCCGGTCGCCCGTTCGTGGCCGGCGCGTCAGGTGCCCGTGGTCCGGCGTGTGCACACCCCGATGACCGCGGCCACGGCGGCCAGGGCCGCCACGCTGGTCAGTGCGGCTGGCAGGGAGAACCAGTCGGCCATGAACCCGATCGCGGGCGGTCCGAGGAGCATGCCGCCGTAGCCGAGCGTCGAGGCGACGGCCACGCCGGACGGCCCGGTCAGCGCGCCCGCCCGTTCCACCGCCACCGGGAACAGGTTGGCCAGGCCGAGCCCGGTGACCGCGAAGCCGACGAGCGCGGCCCACACGGACGGGGCGAGCGAGCCGAGCAGCATCCCCGAAGCCGCGACCGTGCCGCCGCCGATCACCGTACGGGCGCGGCCGAGGCGCTCCAGCAGGGTTGTGCCGGTCGCCCGGCCCACGGTCATGGCCAGCGCGAAACACGCGTACCCGGCTGCCGCCGCACCGGACGACGCCGCGAGGTCCTGCCGCAGGTGCAGGGCGCCCCAGTCGGCCATGGCGCCCTCGCCGTAGGCGGTGCACAGCGCGACGAGCCCGAACACGACGACCAGCCCCCGGTCGGCGGTCCGTCGCGCCGCGGCACGGTCCGGCTCCGGGTGCGCGCAGGGCGTACGGGCGCCGGGTGTCGGCGGCGCCTGCCGCAGCAGGGTGCGCCCGGCGACGGCGGTGACGAGCAGCCCGATCAGGGTGAGGCCGAGCAGATGCCGTGTGGGGGAGAGCGCATCGGCGGCGAGTCCGCCGAGACCGGCGCCGAGCATGCCGCCGAGGCTGAACGCCGCGTGGAACGAGGGCATGACGGGCCGCCGCAGCGCGGCCACCAGGTCCACGGCGGCGCTGTTGAAGGCGACGTTGATGCCGCCGTAGGCGGCGCCGAAGAGCAGGAGTACGGCGCCGAGTGCGGGCGCGGAGTGGGTCAGCGGGGGCAGGCTGACGCAGAGGCAGAGCAGTACGGCGCAGACCACGGTGACCGGATGGCTGCCGTAGCGGCGGCAGAGTCGCCCGGTCGGGGCCATGGTGACGACGGCGCCGGCGGAGACGCCGAGGAGAGCGAGTCCCAGCGCCCCGGCGGAGGCGTGGGTCTGCTGCTTGATGGCGGGGATGCGGACGACCCAGCCCGCGAAGACGAAACCGTCGAGGGCGAAGAAGGCGGTGAGGGCGAGCCGGAGCCGGGCGAGATCACGGTTGCCACCCGGCACGACGCTGTGCAGACGGGATTTGTTTATTAGCGGCACAAAGTCAGGCTAGGGGGAGGCGCGGGGTGCGGCAAGGGAGCGGGGGAGGCGCGACCCCCGCCGGTCGCACGTCTGCGGTCTGATCGATCTCACTGGGCGAGACGCCCGGGGGTGCGTCATCACCCGCTTCGGTGACAACCGCCTCCTGCCGTTCCTCGGGCCGCCCCGGACGCTCCACGAGGCGGGCGCGTGGGCCACGAGCCGGCCGCTGTGCCCGCCGACCTGCGCCGACTTGGATCCTGCCGGTACGGCGGCGGCGCCAACGCGGCGCACTGCCGGGCTCGTTCGGTGCGCTGCACGGGCGCCCCGCACGCGCTTCGCCGTCGGATACAGGTCGGTTAATGCTTGCTCACGAGCTGGTTGCCGAGGGATGAGCGGTCCATGATGGCCCCATGACGTTGGCCTCGCGCGCGCTGGCGCATCTGGCGACCTGGCCCGACCTGAGCCAGGCGGTCCCGAGCTGCGGCCTGGGACAGGCGGTGAGTTCGGCCCGGGGCGAGATCGCCCACTTCCACTCGGACCGGGATGTCGATCTGCGGCTGACCGACCGGGCGATCCGCCGGTTCGCCAAGGATCTCAGGGGCGCCGGGGCGATCCGGATCGTGCCCGGCTCGCAGTGGGTGACCCTGCGCCTCGACGCGGCGAGCGACGTCGATCTGCTGCTGACCCTGGTGAGCGTGGCGCTCCAGGCCCAGCAGACCTCGTCCGAACCGCTCGGACGGCCACAGGTGGGCTGCAACGACCAGCGCGGCGCGGGCTTCGTGAAGGCCGACCTCGGCGGCATCTGAGCCGAGGGCCGCGACACGCCGCCCGTCACACGGTGACGACCCGGACGCCCGCCTCCTCGAAGCGGCGTACCGTCTCCGGCGCCGCCGCCGTGTCCGTCACCAGCGTGTCCACCAGCTGCGCCGCGCAGATCCAGGCGAACGCACGCCGGCCCAGCTTGCTGGAGTCCGCGGCGACCACCACCCGCTCGGCGCGCCGGCACAGCAGCCGGTTGATCGCTGCCTCCGCCTCGTCATGGGCCGCCGCGCCGTGTGTGACGTCGAAGGCGACGACCCCGAGCACCGCCACGTCGAGCGTGATCTGCCCGAGCACCCCGTCCGCGAGCGGGCCGATGAGCTCGTACGACTGCGGGCGCGCCACCCCGCCGGTCACCACGATCTTGAACTGGGGCCGTACGGCGAGCTCGTTGGCGATGTTGAGCGCGTTGGTGACGACGGTCAGCCCGGGCGATCCGGAGGCCAGGTCGCCGCGCACGGCCAGGGCGCGGGCCACCTCCGTGGTGGTCGTGCCGCCGGTCAGCCCCACCGCCTCGCCCGGCGCGACGAGATCGGCCACGGCCTTGGCGATGCGCTGCTTCTCCGGGGCACGGCGGGCCGTCTTGTAGCGCAGCGGGAGCTCGTACGACACCCCGTGCACCACCGCTCCGCCCCGGGTGCGCACCAGCATCTGCTGTTCGGCGAGCTGGTCGAAGTCCCGGCGGATCGTCGCCGCCGAGACCTCCAGTTCGGCCGCCGCCTCCTCGACGTCCAGTCGGCCGCGCTCGACGAGCAGTTCCAGCAGCGCCTTCCAGCGGGCGTCCCGGGACATCCGCAGCCTCCGTTCCGATGTGTTCCCGGTGACCCTAGCGCACCGCGACCTGCGCTCCATTGCTTGATTGTGCTTGAAAGGTCGCTATATCTTGCAGGAACAATCAGCGAGCGGGAGGGTATGGCCATGAGCCATGTCGAGAACGAGCTGAACAGCCAGCCCGAGTGCTGGGCACGGGCCGCAGAGCAGGCGGCGCGGTACCGGAACGCGCTGCCGGGGCCGGGGGAGCGGGTCGCGGTCGTGGGCTGCGGGACGTCGTACTTCATGGCACAGGCGGCCGCGGCCCTGCGCGAGGGCGCGGGCATGGGCGAGACCGACGCGTTCGCCGCCTCCGAGTTCCCGCACGGGCGGTCGTACGACCGGGTGGTGGCCCTCACCCGCTCCGGAACCACCACCGAAGTGCTGGATCTGCTGGGGGAGCTGAGGGGCAGGACGCGGACCACGGCCGTCACCGGCGATCCGGACACGCCGGTGGCCGCGGCCGCCGACGACCTCGTCGTCCTGGACTTCGCCGACGAACGCTCCGTCGTCCAGACCCGGTTCGCCACCACCGCCCTGACCCTTCTGCGCGCCCACCTCGGCCTGCACACCGACTCCGTCGTGGCCGACGCGCGCACGGCCCTCGCCACTCCCCTTCCCGAAGGGCTGGCCGACTGCACCCAGTTCACCTTCCTCGGGCGCGGCTGGACCGTCGGCCTCGCCAGCGAGGCCGGGCTGAAGATGCGCGAGGCCTCACTGTCCTGGACCGAGGCGTACCCGGCGATGGAGTACCGGCACGGCCCGATCAGCATCACCACCGAGGGCACCGCCACCTGGATGCTCGGCGCTGCGCCCGAAGGACTCGCCCGGCAGGTCCGCGCCACCGGCGGGTTGTGGGTCGAGGGCGGGCTCGACCCGCTCGCCGAACTCGTCCGCGTCCAGCGGCTCGCGATCGCCGTCGCCGCCGCCCGCGGCCTCGACCCCGACCAGCCGCGCCACCTCACCCGCTCGGTGATCCTCGCGCCCTGACACCCGGCCCGCACCCGGAAGGACACCCGCCGTGCCCCTCACGTCCACCGGCGAGCTGGTCACCGCAGCCGCCGCCACCGGATCCGCCGTCGCCGCGTTCAACGTCATCACCCTGGAGCACATCGAGGCCGTCGTCGCCGGCGCCGAGGCGGCCGGCGCGCCCGTCGTGCTCCAGGTCAGCGAGAACGCCGTCAAGTTCCGCTACGGGCGGCTGCTGCCGCTGGCCCGGGCCGCGGTCGCCGCCGCCGAACGCGCCGCCGTGCCCGTCGCGTTGCATCTCGACCATGTCCAGAGCGACCAGCTGCTGCGCCAGGCGCCCGACGCGGGCTTCAGCTCGGTGATGTACGACGCGGCCCGGCTGCCGTACGCCGACAACCTCTCCGCCACCCGGGCCGCCGTCCACTGGGCGCATGCCCAAGGGCTGTGGATCGAGGCCGAGCTGGGGCAGATCGGCGGCAAGGACGGCAGTCCCCCGCTGGACGCGCACGCGCCGGGCGCCCGCACCGATCCGGACCAGGCCCGCGACTTCGTGGCCGGCACCGGCGTCGACGCGCTCGCCGTCGCCGTCGGCAGCGTGCACGCGATGACAACCCGCACCGCCACCCTCGACCACGCCCTGCTCGGACGACTGGCCTCCGCACTGCCCGTCCCGCTCGTCCTGCACGGCTCCTCCGGTGTCCCGGACGACGGGCTGACCGCGGCGGTCGACGGCGGCATCACCAAGGTCAACGTCGGCACCGCGCTGAACGCCGCCATGACCGGCGCGATCCGCGGGTACCTCGCGGCGGACCCCGGGGCCGTCGACTCCCGCACGTACTTGAGCGTGGGTCGGGAGGCGATGGGACAGGAGGTGCGGCGGATCATCGGCGTGCTCTCCCGGTGCCCGGGCTGACCACCCGGCACCGGCAAGGCGGCTCAGCCCTTCTTGACCGCCCTCAGCACCACGAACTTCGGGTCGCTCGCTACCAGTTCACAGGTGCCGAACAGCCGCCTCAGCTTCACGTGGTACCCCAGGTGCCGGTTCCCGATCACCCACAGTTCGCCTCCCGGACGCAGCGAGCGACGCGCCCCCGTGAACATCCGCCACGCCGTCGCGTCGGTCGTGGCCTGGTGGGAGTGGAACGGCGGGTTGTTCAGCACGAGGTCCACGCTGCCCGGCGCCACCCCGGCCAGCCCGTCGCCGACCCGGAACTCGGCGTGCCCCGGCACCCCGTTGGCCTTGTAGGTCGCCTCCGCCGAGGCCACCGCCTGGAAGGACTCGTCCACGAACAGCACCTCGGCCGTCGGATCGGCCAGCGCCACCGCCGTACCGACGACGCCGTTCCCGCAGCCCAGATCCACCACGCGGCCCGCGCCCGGGCCGGGCAGGTGCCGCAGGAAGAAGCGAGTGCCGATGTCGAGGCGGTCGGCGCAGAAGACGCCCGCGTGGTTGACGACCGTGCGGCCCGAGACCGCTCCGGCATCGTCCGGAAGGGTGTAGCGGTACGGCCACGGGTTCGCGGGCCGTTCCAGCGCAGGGTCCGGGGTGCAGAAGATCAGCCGTGCCTTCTGCCGTGCCAGCGAGGTCCGCGTCGGGCCGATGACGCGCTCGAACAGCTGAAGCGTGGAGGTGTGGATCTCCTTCACCATCCCGGCGCCCACGACGACGGTGCCCGCGTGCACGGCCGGCGCCAGCCGCAGCAGCTGGTCCTCCAGCAGGGCCAGGCTCTTGGGCACCCGCACCAGCAGCACGTCCACCCGCTCCGGCGGCGGATCCTGCGTGGTCAGCAACGGGACCTCACCCGGCTCGACACCGGCCCGTGCCAGATTCGCCCGGGTCGCCTCCTGAGTCAGGAAGGAGTCGGTGATCTGCGTCGGCCGGCGCCCCGCGAGCGCCGTGACCAGCGCACCCCAGCGGTCCCCGACCACCACGACCGAGCCGGTGAGCGGCACCCCCTCCTCGGCCAGATGCCGCAGCAGGTACGCGTCGGAGGCGTCCCAGGCGCGCAGCCGGTCGCGCGGGTCGTCGGGGAAGCGGGCCAGCTCGACCTCGCCCCACGGTGTCGTCATACGGTCGCTCATCGTGCCCCCAGGCTAGCGGAGCCGCAGCTCAGCCACGGTGGCGCGGACCTGCGGCAAGATGGAGCGTGTGGACGCGGAGCTGTTTGCGAGGGAGCGCGCCCAGGTCGCGCCGGGCGCCGTGCACGTCCCGGACTGGCTGGACACCGGCGCGCGGCGCGAGCTGCTCGCCGCCTGCCGCAGGTGGGCGCGGCCGCCGGCCGGACTGCGCACGGTCCGCACCCCGGGCGGCGGCACGATGACCGCCCGGCAGGTCTGCCTGGGCCGGCACTGGTACCCGTACGGATACCCCCGCACGGCCGTCGACGGCGACGGCGCCCCCGTGAAGCCCTTCCCCGGCCGGCTCGGTGAGCTGGGCCGCTGCGCTGCCGTCGCCCCGCTGGGCCCGCAGCCGCCGTACGCGTACGACATCGCACTGATCAACTTCTGCGACGGCGACGCCCGCACGGGCATGCACCGGGACAGACGCGAGGGCGGACGCGCCGGTGGTGTCGCTGAGTCTGGGCGACACCTGTGTCTTCCGGTTCGGGAACACAGCGACGCGTTCCAGGCCCTGCACGGACGTGCCCTGCACGGACGTCGAGCTGCGCAGCGGCGACCTGTTCGTGTTCGGCGGGCCGTCGCGGCTCGCCTACCACGGGGTCCCGCGGGTGCACGCGGGCACCGCGCCGGACGGGCTGAGCCTGTCCGGACGTTCGAACATCACACTTCGGGTCAGCGGCCGGTAGCCGACCGCACCTGCGGATCATGGGAGACTCCCCCTCATGAGCGGCAAGGCGGATCCCCGGACGGCGGGGGAGAGGACCACCTCGAGAGCGCGGCTGGACCGGGGGCGCGGCGCCCTCGGCCCCGCGCTGGCGCTGGTGCACACCGGGCGGGCGCCGACCCGCGCCGTGCTCACCGCGGAACTCGGCGTCACCCGGGCCACCGCGGGGGCCGTGGCCGCCGAGCTGGAGGCGCTCGGGCTGATCCGGGTGGACGCCCGGCCGGGTGCGGCGGCCGGCTCCCAGGGCCGCCCCTCGCACCGGCTCAAGGTCGCCGAGGACGGCCCGGTGGCGCTCGCCGCCCAGGTCCACGCCGACGGCTTCCGGGCCGCGCTGGTCGGCCTCGGCGGGGAGATCGTGGCGACCGCGCCGGGCTGCGAGGCCGTCGACGCCGACCCGGCGAAGGTGCTCGGCACCGTCGTCGAGGCGGGCGCGGAGCTGCTGCGCACGACCGGCCGCCGCTGCGTCGGCGCCGGCCTCGCGGTACCGTCCGCCGTGGCCGAGCCCGACGGTCTCGCCCTCAACCCGCTGCACCTGGCCTGGCCCGTCGGCGCCCCGGTCCGGGGCATCTTCGCGGAGCGCGTGCGCGAGGCCGGCATCGCCGGACCGGCGTTCGCCGGCAACGACGTCAACCTCGCCGCGCTCGCCGAACACCGGCACGGCGCCGGCCGGGGCGCCCGGGACCTGCTGTGCGTGGCCACCGGACACCGGGGGGTGGGCGGCGCACTGGTGCTGGACGGCCGCCTGCACACCGGCAGTTCGGGCCTCGCCCTGGAGGTCGGCCACCTCACCGTCAACCCCGAGGGCCGGCCCTGCCACTGCGGCGGCCGCGGCTGCCTGGACGTCGAGGCCGACCCGCTGGCCCTGCTGGTCGAGGCCGGCCGCGAGCCGGGCCCCGAGATGTCCCTGCTCCAGCAGGCCAACGACCTGCTGCGCACCCAGTACGACGACCCGGCCGTCCGCAGGGCCACCGAGGCACTGATCGACCGGCTGGGCCTTGGTCTGTCCGGACTGGTCAACATCCTCAACCCCGACCGCATCATCCTCGGCGGCCTGCACCGCACCCTTTTGGATGCCGACCCCGAACGGCTGCGGGCCGTCGTAGCCGACCGCAGCCTGTGGGGGCAGAGCGGCGGAGTACCGATCCTGCCCTGCACGCTCGACCACAACAGCCTCGTCGGAGCGGCCGAACTGGCCTGGCAGCCCGTGCTGGACGACCCGCTGACGGCGCTGCGCTGACCCGTCCGGCGCGGGCCGGGCACATCCGTCCCGGCCTCCCGAGCCGCGGAGTCAGGTGAGGGCCGGGTCCGTGAGGCTCCACAGGGCCGCTCCGGCCAGCTCCACGCCGTCCGGGACGGGGCCGCGCCGTCGTACGGCGAACCGGGGCGCGGACCCACGCGCGGCCCCCTCCTCGAACGCCAGGCCCGTCCACTGCCGGACCGCGGGCCGCCCGAAGTCGTTCACCGGCCCCTGGAAGGCTCCTCCCCACAGGAGCCGTTCACGCCCTCCACCGTGTTCCGGAGGTAGAACGGCCCGTACTGGTTCACCGGCGAGCCGTGCACCCCGCGCTCGCGCAGGAGGTACGTCTTGATGCCGAGGCCGTCCCAGTCGTCCAGCACATGCCCGACACGGGCGACGCGGGAGCGGATGACGCCCATGTCGTAGTCGGCGGGCAGGGTGAACCCGTACTGCATGGCGTGCATGTTCCGGTCCTCTCTCCGGTCGCGGATCACCGCTCGGTCCGAGATCCCGCGTCTCAGGCGGGATGGTCGTCCCCGTGCGCGTGCTGTCCGGGAGTCCTGGGCGCGAGCAGGGACAGCAGTCCGCGGATGCCGGCGTCGAAGGCGGTGGGGGAACCGGAGGCGCGGGCGAGGACATAGCCGCCCTGCACGGTCGCGAGGACGACGGCGCCGATCTCCCCGCCGTCCAGAGAGGACGCGAACTGCCCCTGTAGCTTGCCCTCTTCGACGATTCCCGCGATCCGTTCCCGGATCCACGCGATCGTCTCGTCCACCGGCGCCCGGAGCTCCTCGCTGGCGATCACGTCCGGGTCCATGGTCAGTCGGCCGACGGGGCAGCCGCGCAGCACGTCACGCTCACACAGCAGATACGCCTCGATGCGCTCGTACGGCGTGCCCGGACCGCCGAGGACCCGCTCGGCGGCCTCGCGCAGCTCTCGCGCGGTCCGCCGGATCGCCGCCAGGGCGAGGTCCGGCTTGCCCTTGAAGTGGTGGTACATGCTGCCCTGTCCGGCGCCGGCGCGCTCCAGGATCGCCTTGGGGCTCGTGCCCACGTACCCGCGCTCCCACAGCAACTCACGGGTGGACTCGATCAGTCGTTCCGAGGTGCTCCTCATGCCCTCACTGTACATATCAGTAGTTACAATTCGCCGGGGTCCGCGGGAGCAGTCCGCCGCTTCGGTCGTACTCCCCGGGAGGTACCCGCACTGCCGCCGTCCGCACGACGCCCCGCGCCCCTCCCCGGAGGGAGTCTCGTGTCATCCCCGCACAGCGCAACCGACAAGGAAGTGACCCGAGATGCAGACCCTGGCCGACTGGCACGGCGGACCCGGCCCGTGGATCCTGTTCTTCCCGCTGATCTGGGCGGTCGTGGTGCTCGGCGCCGTCACCGTCCTGCGCCGCACCGCTTGGCGCGGCCGGGGCGGTCCGTGGCGGCCGGCGGACGGCGGCCGCCCGGCCGGTGACTCGCCGCTCGCCGTCCTCGGCCGCCGCTTCGCCTCCGGCGAGATCGACGAGGACGAGTACTGGCGCCGACTGTCCGTCCTGGAGGAGCAGTTCGGCCGCACCGGCAAGGGTGGTGCGGCATGACGGCGACCGCATCACGGGCCGCGGCCCGCGTGGTGGAAGCGGTGAAGGTGTACGGCGGTGGCGACACCGCCGTGCGCGCCCTGGACGGCGTCGCCGTCGCCTTCCCCGCCGGGCGGTTCACCGCGATCATGGGCCCCTCGGGCTCCGGCAAGTCCACCCTCATGCACTGCGCGGCCGGCCTCGACACGCTCACGTCCGGCGCCGCCTGGATCGGCGACACCGAACTCGGCACGCTGGACGACCGGCGCCTGACCCTGCTGCGCCGCGACCGGGTCGGCTTCGTGTTCCAGGCGTTCAACCTGGTGCCGACGCTGACCGTCGCGGAGAACATCACCCTGCCCCTGGATCTGGCCGGCCGGCGCGGCGATCCGGAATGGATCGACGCGCTGGTCGGCGTCGTCGGACTGCGCGACCGGCTGCACCACCGGCCCGCGCAGCTCTCCGGCGGCCAGCAGCAACGCGTGGCCGTGGCACGGGCGTTCGCCGGTCGGCCCGAGGTGGTCTTCGCCGACGAGCCGACCGGGAACCTCGACTCCCGCTCCGGCGCCGAGGTGCTCGGCCTCCTCGGCTCCGCCGTACGGGAGACGGACCGCACCGTCGTCATGGTGACCCACGACCCGGTGGCCGCCGCACACGCCGACGAGGTCCTCTTCCTCGCCGACGGACGGCTGGTCGACCGAATGGAATCGCCCACCGCGGACCGGGTCCTGGACCGGATGAAGGCCTTCGAGGTGCGCACATGAACGCATCGCTCCGGCTCGGCCTGACCTCCCTGCGCACGCACCGGCGCCGCTTCGCCGGCACCTTCCTCGCCGTGTTCCTCGGCGTCGCCAACACGCTGACCCTCGCGCTGCACGAACGCACCCGTGAACTCGGTCTGCTGCGGGCCGTCGGACAGACCCGGGCCCAACTGCGGGCCATGGTCCGCTGGGAGTCGGTGCTGGTCGCCGCCTTCGGCACGGCGGGCGGGCTCGTTCTCGGCGCCTGTCTGGGCTGGGTGCTGGTGAAGGCCTCCGACGCCGCGAGCGACACGGCGTTCGCCTTCGCCCTCGCGCCCGCGCGTCTCTCGGTGGTCGCCCTGGTCGGCCTCCTCGCCGGCGCCCTCGCCGGTCTGCGCCCGGCACGACGGGCGGGACGGCTGGACGTGCTGCGGGCCGTCGCAACGGAGTGACTGCGTCGTGCCGGCCGATCGCCCACGGTCCGGCTCGGTCCGGCTCGGTCCGGCCCGTGGGCGGTTGTGGGTGGGCAGTGACTGGACCCGGAATTCCCCGTGCCCCTGGAGTTGCACCGGCGGCGCCGTCCCGGCGCCGCCGGTGGGGTTGGCTGAGATCGTGCGGCTGCGCGACGGCCGGTGGCTGGTCGCGCAGTTCCCCGCGCCCGGGGAGTGCGGCGCCGGCGCCTGCGAGGCGCGCCGCCGCCGGGCAGGCGCAGCGGGCAGCGGTGGTCGTACGGTCCGCGCAGCTGCGGGCGGCACCCGGTGGGCGCGGGTGAGCGGGACACCCGAGCCGCAACGCGGGGGCAAGCGGAACGCCTCTTCCGTCCGCGGCACGGCGCACCCACCCCCTGCCGGGACGGGTGCGCGTCTCACCGCCCGGTCAGCCGGGAACGGCCGACCGGGCGGGAGCCTGGGGGAGGGGGCCGACGCCTGCCGCGCTCGCCACGGGTGCCACCGCGGCGGGCGCTTCCGCGGTCAGGGTGACACCGGCACCCACCGGCGTCCCCGCCGGCGCCCTGGCCGCCGTACCGACGCGGACGGGTTCCGGCGCGGCGGGTACCTCGGCGGTACGGCGCGGAGCGCGGGCGGGACAGGGCCGTACCACCGCCGGAGCCGACAGCGTGAACCAGACGACCTTGCCGTTCTCGCCGTCCGGCCGTGCACCCCAGCTCTCGCTCACCGCCGCCACCATCGCCAGCCCGCGCCCGCACGTGGCCAGCGGGCCGCCGTCCACCGTGTCCGCGGCGTCGGCCGGCACCGGAAGCCGTGGATCGTTGTCGCGCACCGAGACGGTGAGCCGGTCCGACGCCAGCTCCAGCTCGACGGTGCACGACTTGTCGGGCCTGGCGTGCCGGTGGACGTTGCTCAGCAGTTCCGTCACGCCGAGCGCGGCGCGGTCTATCAACGCGTCCATGTGCCAGTAGCGCAACTGCGCAGATACGATTCTGCGGACCTGGCCGATCCGCGACGGCAGGGCTTGGAGCTCCACCGTGCAGTGCCTGCTTGGGTGACTGATCACGGCTGCGACTCCCCGATGTAGAGGTCCGAAGGACCGGAAGAACACGGAGAACAACGGATCCAGCAGGGTGGCTTGCGTCCAAACGTCCGCCTGCTGTCATGGCCGGCGGGCTGGTTCGCAGCGTTATCGCCGGTAAACCCAGAGTGACGTGAGACCAGCGTGACGCAGCGGATGCCGTCCCGCAACTCGCCGCGACGGACCGCTGCTCGGAGTAATACGACCGGCGTCCTCCCGAGCGGGCGGCCGTCTCAGCCGCCGCGTCCGGAGGCCCGCCGCACCGCCTCGATGAACCGCCGTGCCGCCGGCGGCCCCGGCTCGCCCGGAGCGGGGTCGTGCTCGCCCAGCGTCAGCAGGTACCGCTTGCCGTTGAGGTCGGCGAGCGCCTTGTCGTCCGGCCCGAACCACGGCCGGGACGCGCGCACCGCCTGTACCGGGGCACTGTCGATCTCGCTGCCGTAGCTGGTGAGCAACTCCAGCCTGCCGTCGTTGATCCGGACCTGGCCGGCCCGGGTGAGCGAACGCAGCCGCTTGCCGATCCGCACGCCAGTGGCCGTGAACTCCGGCTCCGCCATCCTTGGCCGCCCCCTTGCCCGTGTGCTTCCGCGATCCAGTGTGCGCCCACGTTCGGGACGATCGTCCCGACGCGTGCAGTCTGCCCCGATGCGGCCGGGAACACCAGTACACGCGACGCGCCCGGCACGGCCGCCCGGAGCACTCCCGCCAATGCGCCCCCGATGCCTCGCGCGCCCTGCTCCCCAGGGGTGTCTTTGGGCGGCTGAAAGATGCGTTTATGCAGGTGGGAAGCGATGTGAAAGATGCCTATGCTCGAGGTGCCGGCCGCGTGAGGCGTCGTCGGCGCCCAGCCGAAGGAGTATCGCCGTGAGCACCACCCACCCCACCCGGACCGGCGCCACCCTCGACGTCGACCGCAGCGACGCCGGCTACCGCGACTGGCTGAAAGAGGCCGTGCGTAAAGTCCAGGCCGACGCCAACCGGTCCGCGGACACGCACCTGCTGCGCTTCCCCCTCCCCGAGCGGTGGGGCATCGACCTGTACCTGAAGGACGAGTCCACCCACCCCACCGGCAGCCTCAAGCACCGCCTCGCCCGCTCCCTGTTCCTCTACGGCCTCTGCAATGGCTGGATCCGCCCCGGCCGCCCGGTCATCGAGGCCTCCAGCGGCTCCACCGCCGTCTCCGAGGCCTACTTCGCCAAGCTGATCGGCGTCCCCTTCATCGCGGTCATGCCGCGCACGACCAGCGCCGAGAAGTGCCGTCTGATCGAGTTCCACGGCGGGCAGTGCCACTTCGTGGACGACTCCCGGAAGATGTACGAGGAGTCCGCCCGCCTCGCGGTGGAGACCGGCGGCCACTACATGGACCAGTTCACCTACGCCGAGCGGGCCACCGACTGGCGCGGCAACAACAACATCGCCGAATCGATCTTCCGTCAGCTGGAGTTGGAGCGGTTCCCGGAGCCGGCCTGGATCGTCGCCACCGCCGGCACCGGTGGTACCTCCGCGACCCTCGCCCGCTATGTCCACTACATGCAGTACGACACCCGTATCTGCGTCGCGGACCCGGAGAACTCCTGTTTCTTCGAGGGCTGGACCACCGGTGATCCCGAGGTCACCTGCGACTGCGGTTCCCGGATCGAGGGCATCGGCCGCCCGCGCATGGAGCCGAGCTTCGTGCCCGGCGCGATCGACCGGATGATGAAGGTCCCGGACGCGGCCAGCGTCGCCGCCGTACGGGCCCTGGAGCGGGCCATCGGCCGCAGGGCGGGCGGCTCCACGGGCACCGGGCTGTGGAGCGCGCTGAAGATCGTCTCCGAGATGGTGGCCGACGGGCGTCGCGGCAGCGTCGTCACCCTGCTGTGCGACCCGGGCGACCGCTACCTCGACAAGTACTACTCCGACGCCTGGCTCGCCGGGCAGGGCCTGGACATCGCGCCGTACGCCGCGGCGATCGAGACCCTGCTGGCCACGGGGGTGTGGCCGCACTGAGCCGGCCCCCGCCGTCCGTGAGGCCGGGCGCCGACGCCAGGGTGACAGGGGTGTGTGGGTTTGGTGACGTCTCAATTCCGGTTCTGGGCAAGCCGGTTGTGCCTGTGTGACTGATAAGATCATCCCACTTTTCAAATGGGCTGACGGCGCGTCACAGACACGCCCCGGGGGACAGTCTCGAAGGCACCATCGCGCTCGCACGGTTTCGGCGCGATGCGACTTGAAGAGAGTCTCATGACGTCATTGACCACGGATCCACTGCTGTGGATCTTGCTGGTGGTGCTCGTCGCTGCGGTCGTCGCAGTGATGCGGGCCCGGAGAACCAACATGGCGCTCCGAAGAACACGAAAGGAACTGGAGACAGGACTGGGAGAGGCCCGCGGAGAGGTCGGCCGGCTGCACGCGCACGTCGCCGCGCTGACGGCGCAGCAGCAGCGCGACCTCGCCGACGTACGGGCGGACGCCGAGGCGGCGACCAAGGCGGTGCTGAAGTCCGCCATGGGCACGCTCCAGTCGCTCGCCGAGGAACAGCAGGTCCTCCTCGACAGCCTGCTGAGGAAGTACGGCGACACGACGGACGTCCTGGCCGACCTGATGACGGTCGACCACACCGGCAGCCAGTTCGGCCGCCGCGCCAAGGGCATCTCCGTGCTGTGCGGCGGATGGCTGGGCAGGCGCGAGGGCGCCGCGACCGTCTACGACGTCGCCCGCAGCGCCCAGGGCAGGATCAAGGACTTCGACCGGGTCGGCGTCCACTCGCAGGTGAACGTCTCGCTCGTCGGCAGGGCGGTCGAGCCGGTGGCCGTCGTCCTGGCCGAACTGCTGGACAACGCGACCAACTACAGTGCGCCCGGCACGCCGGTCGAGGTCAACATCCAGACCGTGCCGACCGGTGTGTGTTTCATCGTGGACGACGCCGGCCTGGGGATGGACCAGGAGACCAAGGACCGGGCGGCGGCTCTGCTGTCCGTCGACGGTCCCGTCGACATCACCGGCCTCGGCGATCCGCCGCGGTTCGGTTTCGCCGTGTGCGGCATGCTCGCCGCCCGCTACGGCTTCGCCGTCTCCGTCGGTTCCGTGTCCCCCTACGGCGGAGTGCGTGCAGTGATCCGTGTACCCGAAAGCCTGCTCTCGGCCGACACTCCTTCCCCCGCGGCCGACACCCAGGACACCGCGACCCCGCAGGAGGCCCCACAGCGACTGGCGCCGGTACCGGTCGTCGGCCCCATGCACGTGGTGGGGCAGACCTCGGGAGGCCTGCCCAAACGCCGACGGCGCAGCGGCCCGGTCACGGTCGTCCCGGCCCTCGACAGCGCCGGCCCGGAGGAGACTCCGGAGGCGGCCAGCGAGGTGACGGCGTCGCGCATCGGGGCGTTCGCGCGCGGAACTCACCTCGGGCGCACCACGAACACCACGGAAGGACCTGACAACCAGTGAACATCGACCTGTCCTGGGTGCTGAACGACGTGCTCGAGGTGCGCGGAGCCCGGCACGCGATCCTCGTCTCGGGAGACGGCCTGCTGCTGCAGCGCTCGGACGACATCGCGCGCGACGACGCCGAGACGAACGCCGCGGCGATGAGCTCGATGCAGTCGCTGAGCCGCGCCGTCGCGGGGTTCGTGGGAGCGGGACACGGGATCTGGAAGCAGACGCTGCTGGAGTACGACGGCGGCTGGATCTTCCTGATCGCCGCCGGCCAGGGCTCCTACCTCGCCGTCTCGGCCGCGCTGGACGTCGACATGGAGGCGATGTCCTTCCGCATGCAGAAGACGGTGGCGGGTCTGAGCAAGGCGATGAGTGTGGCCCCGCGCTCGGACGGTGCGGGCGTATGACGACGCCCGGCGAGGAAGCCTCCGTCACCAGCGAGTTCGTCCGTTCCTACGTCATCACCGGCGGCCGGAGCCTGCCCGCCTCGGACGACCTGGCGCTGCACACCCTGGTCACCCTGGCTCCCGAGCGGACCCCACCGCTGGGCGCCGGCCCCGAGGTGATGGCGATCTGGCAGCTGTGCTCCGGCGGCTATCTGTCGGTCGCCGAAGTGGCCGGTCACGTGGGACTGCCGGTGGGGGTGGCCCGGCTGCTGCTGACCGATTTATTCGAGCAGGGCCACCTCCTGCGCCGCGCGGAGCCGCCCCGGGCGCAGAACGTTGACAGAGCGACCCTCGAGAAGGTTCTGAATGGACTCCAATCCCTCATCGGCTGAGACGGCCCCTGGATCCATCTACGTCTCCAGCGCGGTGACCAACGCTGCCAAGATCCTGGTCGTCGGCCATTTCGCCGTCGGCAAGACGACCTTCATCGGCTCGCTGTCGGAGATCACCCCGCTGCGCACCGAGGAGAAGATGACCCAGGCGTCCCTCCACGTGGACGACCTCAGAGGCGTCGCGGGCAAGACCACCACCACCGTGGCACTGGACTTCGGTCGGCTGACGCTCAGCGACGAACTCGTGCTGTACCTGTTCGGCACCCCGGGACAGCAGCGCTTCATGCAGCTGTGGGAGGACATGGCCCGCGGCGCGCTCGGGGCGCTGCTCCTGGTCGACCCCGCACGGCTGGAGGAGACCTTCCCCGTCATCGACCTCGTCGAGCGGTACGGCCTCGAGTACGCCATCGCCGTCAACAGCTTCGAGCGGGCCGAGGTGTACGAGGAGGCGGAGGTACGGGAGGCCCTGGACCTGCTCCCTGACACACCCGTCGTCTACTGCGACGCGCGCGACCGGCAGTCGTCCGCCCTTGCGCTGATCGCCCTCGTGCGTCACCTGCTCACCCGAGCCGCCTGACACACCCATCCGCCCGGACCGTCTTCCCCCGGACCGTCGGCCCGGAGCCAGCAGAAGGAACCCCCATGGACCGCCAGTCAGCCTCCGCCCCCGCCGCGGCCAGATGCCCCATGCACGACGCGGCGTTCGCCGCCGACCCCCAGCAGGTCTACGACCGGTTGCGCGCCCACGGCCCGGCCGGCCCGGTCGAACTCGCCCCCGGCGTCGACGCCACCCTGGTCGTCGGCCACGAGACGGCTCTGCGCGTGCTGCAGAACTCCACGCTCTTCGCCAGGGACGCCCGCCACTGGAAGGCGCTGAACGAGGGGCGCATCCCGCTGGACCACCCGGTGCTGCCGATGATGGCGTACCGGCCCAACTGTCTGTTCACCGACGGCGCCGTGCACCTGCGGCTGCGCAAGGCAGTCACGGACAGCCTCGCCCGGCTCAACATCACCCGGATCCGCCGCGACGTCGAGCCCATCGCCGACTACCTCATCGACCAGTTCAGCGAGCGGGGCCGCGCCGACCTGCTCAACGACTACGCCAAACTGCTGCCGCTGCTGCTGTTCAACAAGCTGTTCGGCTGCCCGGCGGACATCGGTGACACCCTGACCGGCGCCATGTCGGCGATCTTCGACGGCAAGGACGCCCTGCGCGCCAACGAGGAACTCACCTCCTGCCTCATGCAGTTGATCGCCCTCAAGCGGCGCAGGCCCGGCGACGACGTCACCTCCTGGCTGATCCAGCATCCCGCCGGACTGACCGACGAGGAGCTCAAGGACCAGCTCGTGATGCTGATGGGCGCGGGCGTGGAGCCCGAGCGCAACCTGATCGGCAACGCACTGCTCCTGCTGCTGTCACCCGACACGAGCGGACGCGACTCCGGGCTGCTGATCGAGGAGGCGATCGACCACGTGCTGTGGAACCAGACGCCCATCGCCAACTACGCCACCCACTACCCGGTCCAGGACGTGGACCTCGGGGGAGTGGTGGCCGAGGCGGGCACGCCGGTCGTCATCAGCTTCGCCGCCGCCAACACGGATCCGGCCCTGTCGGAAGCCCGCCGCACCCACAGCAAGGGTGCCCACCTGGCCTGGGGGGCGGGTCCGCACGCGTGCCCGGCCAAGGACCCGGCGACGGTCATCGCCGTCACCGCGATGGAGAAGCTCCTCAACGCGCTGCCCGACCTCGCGCTGGCCGTCCCCGCGCGGGAACTGCAATGGCGGCCCGGTCCGTTCCACCGGGCGCTGGCCGCGCTGCCCGTGGCGTTCAGCCCCACGCCCGCCACCCACATCGCCTCCGCGCTGCAGGGCCGTACCGTACCCGCCGCGGCCGAGCAGCCGCTCCCGACGGCACCGGTCACCGCCGTCCGTCAGGAACCGGCGAGGAAGAAGGGCTTCTGGAGCAGCTTCCTGGACATCTTCCGAGTCTGATGCGAGACGTGTGCCGGTCTGTCGGGCATGTGACGGGAGCAACACCGAGCGGTGCATGACGACGGAGAGGGGAAGGGTAGATTCCGGCGGTAACGGTAGCGCCCAGCCACAAAGGAGCTTCGCGTGACCGCCGTTGGCGTCATCCGTGGTACCACCATCGACCGCCGAGCCGCCATCCCCCTTCTCCGTCGCCTCCGTTCGGCCGAGGGACAGGCCGACCCCTTCCCCGTCTGGGACGAACTGCGTGCCCTCGGAGAGGTCGTACCCGCTCCCTGGGGCGGGTACTTCGTGACCGGATTCGATCTGTGCAGCCAGGTCCTGCGCGGCAGGAACTGGCTCGTACCGGACTTCGCCTGGCAGGAACGCCAACCCGACACGGCCCGCTGGCAGCATCCGGCGACGCGCGAGATGACGCGGACGCTCTCCCGCCTCAACCCGCCCGAACACACCCTGCGACGGCGTGCCTTGGGCAATCTCTTCGACCGGGGCACCCTGGAGGCCATGCGGCCCCGGGTCGAGGACCACGTCACCCGGCTCCTGGACCGCCTGGAGCTGCAGCTGCGCGCCCGGGGCGAGGCCGACTTCGTCACCACGGTCGCCGACCAGCTGCCCATCCACACCGTCGGCCAGTGGCTCGCCGTCCCGGTCGAGCACTACCCGCACATCCTGGACTTCACCCACCGTCAGGTCCACGCCCAGGAGCTGATCCCTACCAGCAGCGAACTGGCGATCTCGGCCCGGGCCACCCTGGAGATGAGGGCCTTCTTCACCGCACTCGTCGCAGCCCGGCGCCGCCACCCCGGCGACGACGTCCTCAGCCGCTGGATCCGCCACTGGGACGCCCACTGCCCCGGCGACCGGGCGGCGGCGGACCAGATGCTGTACGACCTGACGATGTTCATCACCATCGCCTCCCTGGAAACCACCGCGACGCTGCTCACCAACGCGGTGTGGTTCCTCACCCGGGATCCGGTCCGGGCCGCCTGGCTGCGCCGGCACCCCGAGCACATCGACGACGCGATCGACGAGACGCTGCGCTACGACCCGCCGATCCACCTCAACTCCCGCTTCGCCGCCGAGGACACCGTCCTCGCCGGCGTCCCCGTTCCCAAGGACACCACCGTCCACGTCCTGTACGGCGCCGCCAATCACGACCCGCGCCGCAACCCGGACCCCCACGTCTTCGACATCCGCCGCAAGGGCGCCCACCTCACCTTCGGCGGCGGCGTCCACTACTGCCTCGGAGCGGGCCTGGCCCGCCTGGAGGCCGGTCTGCTGCTGACCCAGCTGCTGGAACGATTCCCCACCCTGCGGCCGATCGCCGGCCCCAGCTACGCGAGCCGGATGGTGTTCCGGCGCATCACCTCCCTGAAAGTGACGACATGACCGCCCTCCCCCTCGAGACCCTCCCGGCCGGCACCGTACGGCGGACCCTGCGGACCCACCGGGAGGGCCCCGTCCTCACCGTCGAGCTGAACACCCCCGAGGAGGGCAACACCGTCACCGACGCCCTGCTGGACGATCTCCTGGCGGTCCTCCAGGACCAGGACCCGGCCGTCCGCGTGCTGGTGCTCACCGGCAGCGGCGACGACTTCTGCCTCGGTGGGGACCGTGGTGAGTTCACCCGGCATCTCGCCCACGACCCCACGGGCAGCGGCATCCGCGTCTCGGGCGTCAAGGCCCGGCTGGTGTGCGAGGCCCTGACCGGCAACCCGGCCGTCACCGTCGCCCGCGTCCACGGCAAGGCCGTCGGGGCGGGCGTCGCTCTCGCGCTCGCCTGCGACCTGCGGGTCGGCTCCGAGGACGCGACCTTCCGGCTGCCCGAACTCGCCCTCGGAATGCCGACCGCCTGGGGCGGCCTGCTGCCCCGGCTCATCAGCGAGGTCGGCGCGGCACGCGTCCGCGAGATCGTCCTCACGGGCCGGGTCGTCACCGCGGCGGAGGCCGCGTCCCTGTCCATCCTGCAGAAGGTCGTCCCCGCCCAGGATCTGGACGCGGCCGTCGCCGACTGGGCCAGGCCCGTCGTACGCCGCCCGCAGGCGGCCCTGCGCGTCACCAAGACGCTGCTCAACTCGCTGTCCACGGCATCGCGCCTGGCCGATGTCTCCGCACTGGACCCGGAACTGATGGCGGCGGTCGTGTCCGAGGCGCACCGCGCCCGCGACACCGCCTGATCAGCGCCTCGCCAGGCGCCGGTCCAAGGAGGTCACCGCGTTCCGGAAGGCTCGCCCGAGGCCCGGCCGGGCAAGGCCGAGGGCGAACCGGAACGGTGCCGTCCCATCGGCGGCGAAGGTCCACCGCACCCGCGTGCCGGTACCTTGAGGCGCGAGGTGCCATTCCTCGACCAGGGCGCGGGCACCCGGCGCGTTGGTGACGTCGACACGGTAGGCATACAACTCCGGCGCCCTGGCCACGAGGACCGTCTCCTCGAACCGTGTCCCGCCCCGGAGCCTGATCTCCCGCCCGGCGCCCCCGTCGGTGGCCCGGGCCAGCGTCACCGCCGAGAACCACCGCGCCCAGCCCGGCACATCCTCCGCGAGCGCGCGGAAGACCTGCTCCGGTGGCGCGCAGATCTCCCGCGCGAAGACCAGTCGGACGGGCGCGGCCCCGAGGAAACCGAGGTCCACCGGGCGAAGACGACGAGCCATGGACGTAACCCCCTGCCCTCCGGCAGTTGCGGTCGACCGGGCGGACACACCATAGCTGACGGGTGCTCAGATGTCTGTGTCGTCGTCCCCGGGCTCGCCCGCCACGACCACCCGCAGATGCTCGGAGATCTCCGCGCGGGCCTCCGCGGGCAGCCCCGCGTCCGTCACCAGCGTGTCCACCTGCTCCAGCGTGGCGAACGAACTCAAACCGACCGTGCCCCACTTGGTGTGGTCGGCGACCACCACCACGCGGCGCGCGGAGTGCACCAGCCGCCGGTTCGTCTCCGCCTCGGCGAGGTTCGGCGTGGACAGCCCGGCCTCCACCGATATGCCGTGCACACCGAGGAACAGCAGGTCGAAGTGGAGGGCCGCGATCGCCTGGTCGGCCACCGGCCCCACCAGCGAGTCGGACGGCGTGCGCACCCCGCCGGTCAGCACCACCGTGGGCGCGCCCTGCCGCTGGCCCGAGGTGCGCTGTGCGGCGTGGAAGACGTCCGCGACCCGCACCGAGTTCGTCACCACGGTCAGGTCCGGGACCTCCAGCAACTGCTGGGCGAGCGCGTACGTCGTCGTACCGCCGGACAAGGCGATCGCCGTGCCCGGGGTGACCAGCTTGGCGGCGGCGCGCGCGATGTCCTCCTTGGCGGTCAGCTCCAGACCCGACTTGGCCTCGAAACCGGGCTCGTGCGTGCTCGCCTCGACCACCGGCACCGCGCCGCCGTGCACCTTCTCCAGCACGCCCTGGCGGGCGAGGGCGTCGAGGTCACGGCGCACGGTCATGTCCGACACGCCGAGCTTGCGGGTCAGTTCGTTGACCCGCACACCGCCCCGGCGCCGGACCTCGTCCAGGATCAGTGCGCGGCGCTGCTCCGCGAGGAGGTTCTGATTCTCGCTCACGTACGCTCCGGTCCTTTCGCCGCCATCTGTCCGACACGCCCGGCACACAGCCTGCGACCAGGAGATTCCGGCCGGCCTCCGATGTGCGGGCGTCCCATCTTTTCACGGGTCGGTACCGGTTGCGCCACCGCCTGTCACGACGCGCTCATGCCACATCCGCCACGGCCGTCCTCATCCGGATCGGGGAGATCGTGGGGCAAGGCCGGTGCACCGCGCCCCGCCGGAGGTCCTGAAGCCCGCGCGACACGGTCCTTCGGCCGCGTCAGGGGTGCGAGAACAGTGAGTACAGGAACACTCCGGCGAGCGGGGGACCGGCCGGGCCTCAGGGCGGCGCGGGCCCGGCCGGTGCCGCTGGTACGCACGGTGGGCGGGACCACCGCCGAGCGGATGCTCAGTGGTCCCGTGCCGTCCGGGTCGGCGGCACCGCGCGGGACCCGTCCGGGAGGCTACGGCGGCTGGGCCCGGCCCGGCCGGCGGTCCACGGAGGCCTCCCGGGCGACCCCGCCGTCGGCGCGCTCACAGCGGCCCCGGGCCTGCCGGCCGTCGCGCAGCGCCGTGGTGACCCGGCCCTGTGCTGCGGCACTCCCGACCCGCGGACCGGCATGCGCGGCCTCGGCAGACCGGCCGTCGTCCCTGCTCGCCTGTGCCCTGGGCGGCGTGATGCCCGGCGCGGTTCGCCCAGCGCGCCGCCGGCCGGCCGGACGGCACCCACGCCCTGCGCCCCGGCCCGCCCTTCCCGCTGACCTGGCAGGCGTCCGCCCTCCTGCCGGTCCACACGGTCCTGCTGGTACTCGCCGCCCGGCTCGGGTACCGCCCGGCAGGCCGTGCCGTGCGCGGCCGGGGCCGCCACGAGCAGCCCGGCGAGCCCGAGGGCCCGGGCCGCACCAACGCCCGGCTCCGCCATGGCCGCCCTCACCGGCGGGGCATCCCTGGGCGTCGCCGCGTGCTCGCCGCCATCACCCTGCGGCTCGGCGGACGGCTCGCTTCTCGGTCAGGGGCGCGGAGCGGCGGCGGAGGCACTGGCGGCGTACGACACGGCGCAGCCGGCGTGAGCCACCGGGCGGCCTGTGCGCCGGCGGGCGCCGGGCGGAGCACCGGCCCTGGCTGGGTCGAGTACGCGACGTCGGCGCCGGCCGGGGGCCGTGCCCTCCTCAGGGCTCGTGCGGACCGGCGGCCGCTCAGGGCAGGTCCGGAAGGTCCTCCGCGAACAGCAGGGTAAGGTCGTCGGTGCTCGGATCCGCCAACTGGGCGACCCGGCTCGCATGCCGCTCGACCATCGCCTCGAACGTCCGGCGGGCGGTGCGGCCGTTACCGAACGCCGGGCCCTTCGGGATGGCTGTGAAGTACTTCAGCAGCGCCTCGCCCGCGCCCGGCGCCAGCCGGTACTCGTGCTCGTCGGCCTGCTGCTCCACGATCCGCAACAGCTCCTCGGGGTTGTAGTCGCCGAAGGTGATGGTGCGCGAGAAGCGGGAGGCGACGCCGGGGTTCACGGCCAGGAAGCGCTCCATCTCCGCGGTGTACCCGGCGACGATCACCACCACCGCGTCCCGGTGGTCCTCCATGAGTTTCACCAGCGTGTCGATGGCCTCCTTGCCGAAGTCCCGCCCGGCGTCCTCCGGGGACAGCGCGTACGCCTCGTCGATGAAGAGCACACCGCCGCGCGCCTTCTCGAACGCCTCCTGGGTGCGGATCGCCGTGGAACCGATGTGCTCGCCGACCAGGTCCACTCGGGACACCTCCACCAGGTGTCCCTTCTCCAGTACACCGAGGGAGGCGAGGATCTCGCCGTAGAGCCGGGCGACCGTGGTCTTGCCGGTGCCGGGGGAGCCGGTGAACACCAGATGCCGCTTCACCGAGGCCGCCTTCAGGCCCGCCCGCTGCCTTCGCCGGCCCACCTCGATCATGTCGGTCAGCGCCCGCACCTCACGCTTGACGCTCTCCAGGCCCACCAGGGCGTCCAGTTCGCCGAGCACGTCCTTCGACGTCCGCACCGGCTTCTCCGGCGCGGCGGCCGTGACCGGCGGCTCCTGCTCCGTGCTGCGCTGCCCGGGAATCGAGCCGAGCAGACCGGGGGAGTGCGCCGTCGACCGTACGGCGGTCTCGCGGACCGCGGGCGGCGGCCGCAGGCCCGCGCTCTCGTCGCTGGTGCAGTCCTCCACGACGGGACCCGTCCCGGACGTACCGTCCGGGCCCGCGTCGGCGAACTCGTAACCACCGCGTGCGCAGCGCTCTGTACGGCACCGGCGCAGCGTCGCCCGGCAGCCGTCGATCACATGGAAGCCGTAGCCCCCGCTGCCGCTGACCCGGCAGTTCAGGAAGGTGCCGCGGCCGCCCGCTGAGACGTAGAAGCCGGCCTCGGCGGGGGAGTCGACCGTGCAGCGCTCGATGGTCGGGTCGGCGCCCTTGGTGACGATGACGCCCGTCTGGGTGCCGTCCAGGGTGCAGTTGTTCAGCGTGCCGCCGCTGCCGTGGTCGCGGAACCACGCTCCGGTCGCCGCCTCCCGGATCCGGCAGTCGTCGAGCTGCGCGGTCGCCCCGTCGCTCACCGACACCGCCGTGTTGCGCACCTGCGACAGATCGCTGTCCACGACGTCCGCGCGCGAACCGCGGTCCAGCACGAACAGGGCGTCCGGCACGTCGTGCACCCGGCAGGAGTCGAGGACGGCGGTGGCACCGTCGCTGACCCACACCGCGGGATAGTCGCCGGTGCTGTCGAAGATCTCGCACTGGTTGGCGTCCACCCGGGTCCCCGGATCCCACACCGACAGGCCGTTGCGCCCGAACTGACGCACCGTCGTCCGGGTGAGCGTGAGTACCGAACGGGAGCGCAGGTCGACCGCGTTCTCGGGGATGTCGTGGATGTGGCAGTCGGCGAGCGTGAGCACCGCGTCCGTGTCCAGGGTGACGCCGTCGGCCGTGGTGCGGTGCACATCACAGTCGGTCAGTTGCGCGGTCGCCCGCTGACTGACCTGGGCACCGGAGCCGCGGACCTCGTAGATCTCACAACCCACCGCCTCCAGCGCGGAGTGCTCGCCGGTCACGGTCATCCCGGTCCCCGAGGCGTGGTGCACACGGCAGCGCTCCAGACGTGGATGCGCACCACCCCGGACCGCCACGCCCGCCTGCCCGGCCGCGACGACCTCGCACTCCTCGAACACGCCGCCCCCGCCGTCGAGTACGGCGATGCCGATGCCGGCCGGGTTGTCGACGGTGCAGCGGCGCACGGTCGGCCGGGCGCCGCCGCGCACCTCGATGCCCGCGGCCGACCGGGTGACGATCCGCAGGTCCGTCAGCTCGGGCGTGCCCTCCTCGACGAGCAGCGCGGGCGCCGCCGCGTCCTGGCCCTCCACGTGCAGGTCCTGCACCACCGCCGAGGCGCGCACGGTGATCGGCACGCCGGCCTCGGGCGCGATCCGCACCGAGCCGGGCGAGCCCTCGGGCCCACGGAGCGTCACGGCCCGCTCCACCACGAGGTTCTCCCGGTAGGTGCCCGGGGTGATGGTGAGGACATCGCCGTCGGCGGCGGCCTCCAGGGCGGCGGCGAGCGACGCGTACTCGCCTGTGCGGCGCCGCCACCGCGACGTACCGGTGTGCGTCACCTGGACCGTGCCCTGTGCCATGGCGTTGCTGTGCCCCCACCTCGTCGTACTGATGGCTCGCTCCCTCAGGGGACCTGCCCGCCGGTACCGGTACCGCGACCGTGCCCAGCCCTGGGGCCGGTGCGCGTTCGCGCTCCCGAAAACCTGTGCGCGGCCCTGCGGTTCGCTCACCCGCGGGTTGTCGCCGAAAGCGCTTCGGCCGGTCCACCGTAGCGTGTGCGTGCAGGGTCGGTTGACCGGAGGCGGAAGGCGGTCAGCTGCCGGTGCCCGCCTTGCCCCAGTCCGGGCCCGCCCGGTCCCAGGCCTGGTCCCAGCGTGTGTACCGGCTGCGGACCATGCGCCATGCCACCAGCCGTCGGCCGCCCTCGACCAGGCCCGCGGCCAGCAGGGCCGCGCCGATCCCGGCCAGCACCGCGTGGGTCGTGGCGGTGGGGGAGTCCAGCGGGCGGGTCGTTATTCGGCCGTGCGCGTCCGTCCAGAGCCTGAAGTGGTCGCCCGGGCGCGGGGACTTGAGGTCCGCCAGGGTCGGGCCGTGCCGGTGGGTCCCGTCCGGCCCCGTCCAGGCCGCGATCACACGGCTGCGGGTCTCGCGCGCCGTCGTGGTGTCGGGGTCGGTCTCCAGTGGGGCCTCGCCGAGGTCACGCACCACCGTGGCCGTGACGAGATGGCGGGTGTGCCGCTGCTCGCGCACGGACCGCTGCAGCGAGTCCTGGGCGGCGGCACCGGCCAGGCAGCCGGCCACGGGCGCGGCCACGGCCATCAGCACCAGCGCCACGAGGGCCACCCATGCCTCGGCCAGATCGGTCGCGCGGCACAGCGGATTGTGCCGCCAGCGCCACAGACCACTGATCGCCCGCATGTCCCACCCCCTTCCGCTCCGTCATAGCCCCTGGCGCGGACGGGCATCCGCGATCCGGAGCAAGAGAGAGCGACATCACTCGACCGCGGTCGGCCACGCACGCGGCCTCTCACGAATCCCTCATGCGTCCCAACGACCGGGGGCCGCCCCCGGTTCCCCGCAGGCCGGGCGCATTCACCGCGCTGGTGCCCCGGCAGGCGACGTTCGCCCGTCGGGGAGCGGCGTCCGGTGCGTGCTGGCGGCGTGCCGGCCGGAGGCCCTCGTACTGGACGGACTTGGGCTCCCGGTCGGGGCGGCGAGTGGGGGCACCTCCCGCGCCCCCCGGGCAGTGGGGGAGCGCGCCGGGCGTCGCGACGGGGCGAACGGCGCCGGCCGGGGCA
>NZ_JCAJZW010000049.1:0-56339 GCF_059510455.1 Streptomyces sp. NTD91 | reverse complement strand
GGGCGGTGGCCATGTCCGGGGAGCGGGTGGTGCCGCCGGAGAGCGAGGGGGCGGGTCCGTGCGGCACGGAGTTCGCGCCGCACGGACCGCACTGAGCCGCCGCGGCCTCAGTGCCCGCTGATCGCACGCGGGGTGTAGGGCTGCTGCAACTCCTCGATCTCCTTCTCGGTCAGCTCCAGTTCGACGGCTGCCACCGCGTCCTCGATGTGACGGGGCCTGGCGGCGCCGACGATCGGCGCCGCCACCGTGTCCTGGTGCAGCAGCCAGGCGAGGGCCACCTGGGCGCGCGGCACGCCCCGGTCGGTCGCGATCCGGGTGACGGCCTCGACGATCGAGCGGTCGCTGTCCAGGTAGAGGCGACTGCCGAAGTTGTCGTTCGCGCTGCGCTCGGTGACCGTGCCCCAGTCGCGGGTGAGCCGGCCCCTGGCCAGCGGACTCCACGGGAGTACGCCGACGCCCTGGTCTGCGCAGAGCGGCAGCATCTCCCGCTCCTCCTCGCGATAGAGCAGGTTGTAGTGGTTCTGCATGGAGACGAACTTCGTCCAGCCGTGCCGCTCGGCCGTGTACTGCAGCTTGGAGAACTCCCAGGCGTACATCGAACTCGCCCCGATGTAGCGGACCTTGCCGGCCTTGACCAGGTCGTGCAGCGCCTCCATCGTCTCCTCGACGGGGGTGGCGTGGTCGTAGCGGTGGATCTGGTAGAGGTCGACGTAGTCGGTGCCCAGGCGGCGCAGGCTGTGGTCGATCTCGGTCATGATCGCCTTGCGGGACAGTCCGGCCCCGTTCGGGCCCGGCCGCATCCGGCCGTTCACCTTGGTGGCCAGCACGATCTCGTCGCGGTCGGCGAGGTCGCGCAGTACCCTGCCGACGATCTCCTCGCTGGTGCCGTCCGAGTAGACGTTCGCGGTGTCGAAGAAGTTGATGCCCGCCTCCAGCGCCTGCCGGATGAGCGGGCGGGACGCCTCCTCGTCGAGGGTCCACTCGTGGACGCCGCGGTCGGGCAGGCCGTAGGTCATGCAGCCCAGACAGATCCGCGAGACGTCCAGGCCCGTCGAACCGAGCTTCACGTACTGCATCGTTGCTGCTCCTGCCTTCGGGACGGTGGTCACCCACGAGCCTACGGCGTGGCCCCGGTGCCGACTTGACGTGCGAAGCGCGCGGGCGGTCTGATCCTGTCACGTGCCGCGCCGCGCGGCGTGCACAGGATGGAGCGGACGTGTCCCGAAAGGGTGTGTGGAGCGCCGCGGGTCCCCGGAGGACCGCGGGCGCCCTGGCCGTGGCCCTGACCGTCACCGTGTCGGCGACAGCCGGCTGCGCCTCCGGCGCCGGCGGTACCGCCGGCGCGGGGAAGCCCCCGCGACCCGCCGCGGTGCGGCTTCCTCCGCGTCACGCCGGGTTCGACTACCAGATCGGCGGCGCCTATCCCCCGCCGAAGGGTGTGCGGATCGTCAGCCGCGACCGCTCCGCCTCCCCCGCGCCGGGCCTCTACAACATCTGCTACGTCAACGCCTTCCAGGCGCAGCCCGCAGAGCGCTCCTCCTGGCCGGCCGATCTGCTCCTGCGCGACGCGCGCGGCCGGGCCGTGATCGACGGGGACTGGAACGAGGCCCTGCTCGACATCCGCACCCCGGCCAAGCGGGAGCGGGTGGCCGAGCGCGTGGACCGGTGGATCGACGGCTGCGCGAAGAAGGGCTTCGACGCCGTCGAGCCGGACAACTACGACAGCTACAGCCGCTCGCGCCACCTGCTCACCGCGGGCGACGCGACCGCCTTCATGACCCTGCTGTCCCGGCACGCCCACGCCCGGCATCTGGCCGTGGCGCAGAAGAACACCGCCGATCTGGCCGGTGCGCGGCGCCGGGCCGGGCTGGACTTCGCGGTGACCGAGGAGTGCGGGCAGTACGACGAGTGCGAGGTGTACGCCAAGGCGTTCGACGACCGGGTGGTGGACGTCGAGTACACCGACTCCGGCCTGCGGTCGGCCGTCGCCCACTGGGGTGACCGGCTGAGCATCGTACGGCGGGACCGGGACGTGTCCACTCCCGGGAGCGACGGGTACGTACGGAAGGGTGCGCCCGGGTGAGTGGCGTGATGTGCCGCCGTCCGCCGGGCGGTTGAGGCCGGGGCCGCCCCGCGGCGGACCCGCGCACCGATGTGGCCCCGCGTCCCTCCGGGTGCGCGGCCTTCGGGGTGTTGCGTTGGTGCCGCCAGGTGACCGCCCGGCGTGGGAGGCGTCCGATCGTCGTACTGTCGGCTCATCCTCGGCGCAGACGACCGGCATCCGGCCGGTCTCGGCCGCCCCGGAGGAAAGCGGTGCCGATTCGTCCCACCACCCTGAAAACCCTGGCCGGAACGGCACTGCTGCCGCTGGCCCTCGTCACCCCCGCCTGCGCACAGTCCACCGCCGGGGCCTCGGGCGCCGCCGCGGCGGCGCCCGAGGCCCCGGCGACGGTGTGCTCGGCCGCCGGCACGCTGCGTGGGGCCCATGGAGAGCAGGCGGAGGTGAGCCTGTGTGCGGACACGGGCGCCCCGCGGTTCAACATCACAGCCCCGGCCATCTGCCGGAGCGCCGGCGCCCGGGTGCGCTACGCCTGTCGCACCGAGGGCACCTGGAAGGCCACTCGGTCCGGCAAGGCCATGGGCTCCGGCACGCTGCCCGGCTCGGGCCTGTACCCGGGGCCGGGCACCTACGACATCAGCGCCACCGTGCGCGTGCGGTCGGCCCCTTCGGGAGTCGACCTGAAGGGCACCGTCAAGGGCACCGTGTCGCTGACCGCGCCCAAGGCGAAGGCCACGCACTCCGTCACCGTCGACAAGAGCGTGCTGCGCCGCAACGCCACGACCACCGTGACCTACACGATCCGGCGGAACAGCGACGAGGGCGACGGCAACGCACGCCTCGGGATGATCGGCGAGGACGGCACGGGGCTGCGGATCAGCACGGCCGACCACCGCTGTGTGAACCCGCTGGTGGGCCGGTACCCGTCGAAGTCCCGGGTGGCGCACTCCCTGGACTGCACGGTCACCGAGTTGCAGCCCGGCCACCCGGAGGAGCTGAAGGTGCGCTTCACCGTCGGGTCGAAGTGCTCCACGGTGGTGTCCAAGCTCGGTTACTGGGTGCCGAAGGGTCAGGACATGTTCACCGGGAACATGCTGGCGGGGCCGACGCTGACCTGCCGCTAGTGTGCTGCGCCGGAAATTCGTCGGCAATATCGGGCGAGTGAGTCCAGGATCTCGTCGGCCGTCTTGGTCCACACGAACGGCCTGGGCTCCTCGTTCCACGCCTTGATCCAGGCCCGTATGTCCTTCTCCAGGGCCTGGACGGACCTGTGGGTGCCACGCCGGATGAGCTGGTCGGTGAGGTAGCCGAACCGCCGCTCGACCTGGTTGATCCAGCTGGAGCCGGTCGGAGTGAAGTGCACGTGGAAGCGCGGATGTGCGGCCAGCCACCGCTTGATCGCGGGGGTCTTGTGGGTGCCGTAGTTGTCGCAGATCAGATGGATGTCGAGTTCGGCGGGCACCGTCTTGTCGATCGTGGCCAGGAACTTCTTGAACTCCACCGCCCCATGCTGACGGTGGAGTTCGCCGACCACTGTGCCGTCGGAGATGTCGAAGGCGGCGAACAGGCTGGTGATGCCGTGCCGTACGTGGTCGTGGGTGCGGCGTTCGGGCAGGCCGGGCATCATCGGCAGCACCGGCTGGGAACGATCGAGCGCCTGGACCTGGGACTTCTCGTCCACGCACAGCACGACCGCGCGCTCGGGAGGGTTGTGGTAGAGCCCGACGACATCGACGACCTTGTCGACGAACTGCGGGTCGGTGGACAGCTTGAAGGTGTCGGCCAGGTGCGGCTTGAGGCCGAAGTCCCGCCAGATCCGGCCGATCGTCGACTTCGACAGACCGGCCCGCCTGGCCATCGAGGCCCGCGACCAGTGGGGTGCGTTCGCCGGCGCCTGTTCCAGCGTCGCCACGACCACGTCCTCGACCTGATCCAGAGTGACCGACGGCGGGCGCCCGGGCCGCTCCTCGTCGAGCAGCCCCTCCAGCCGCCGCTCCAGGAACCGACTGCGCCACTTGCCCACGGTGTCCCGGTGCACCCGCAACTCGTCTGCGACCTCACGGTTCGACAGCCCGCCCGCAGCACAGGCCAGCACCATCCGCGACCGCAGCGCCAACGCCTGCGACGACTTCGCCCGCCGCGCCCAGCGCTCCAGCGCGCGGCGCTCCTCATCCGTCAACACCAACTCGGCCTTCGGCCGTCCACGACCCGCCATCCGCCGATCCTACAATTAGCTGACGAACTTAAGGCGCAGCACACTAGGGCCTGTCCGGCCATTCCCGTCTGCCGCGCGACGGGAATGCACGCTCCCCCGCTGCCTCAAGGGCGGGAGGTGCCCCGCTCGCCGCACCGGCCCCGGACCCAGGTACGTCCACGGTACGAAAGCCTGGGGCCGGACGCCGAGAGCACGCACGTGACGCCGCGCGGCCGCCCTTCGGTCGACGACGCGCATGGTCAGACAGGCCCGTCGAGCAGATCGAGCGCCCGTTCCCAGGCGAAGTCCGGCCGGCCGCCGTCCGGCCGGGCTTCACCGGTGTACCGGTCGCCGAAGCGGACGCCGAGGCGGCGCAGCCGTTCCAGGCTGTCCCGGAAGGCGGGATGGGCGGCCAGCGCGTCGGCGACGCAGGGCAGG
Organism: Streptomyces sp. NTD91; assembly: GCF_059510455.1. NCBI lineage: Bacteria > Bacillati > Actinomycetota > Actinomycetes > Kitasatosporales > Streptomycetaceae > Streptomyces > Streptomyces sp. NTD91. The sequence goes on along the minus strand of NZ_JCAJZW010000049.1, from coordinate 51,648 downwards.
ACGGCGATCGGTACACCCAGGCCCGGGGCCTCGCACAGCGTGCCGAGCGCGAGGGTGTCGGCAATGCCGGCCGCCCACTTGTTGACGGTGTTGAAGGTGGCGGGTGCCACCACGACGGCGTCCGGCGGCGGGAAGGGGCGGGGGTCGGCCGGGGTCCGCCAGGCCGAGCGGACCGGGCGGCCCGTCTGCGCCCGCACCGCCTCGCTGTCGAAGAAGCCGCCCATGGCGACGGGGGTGGCGATCACGCCGACCGCCCAGTCCCGTTCCTGGGCGGCGCTGATCAGCCTGCTGACGCCCGCGGCGATCCCGGCGGCGCAGACGACGACGTAGAGGAAGGGTCTCCCGGCCTGTTCGGTCATCCGGGAACCCTACTGAAGCGGGAAGGACACCCCTCGTTCGGACTCGGGGCGCGGACCGTGGATGCGGCGTTCGCCCACCTCGATGCGCACGTCGTTGATGCTGGCCTCCCGCCGGGTCATCAGGCCGTGCTCGTCGAACTCCCACAGCTCGTTGCCGTAGGAGCGCCACCACCGGCCGTCGGCGTCGTGGGACTCGTACTGGAAGCGGACGGCGATGCGGTTGCCGTCGAAGGCCCACAGGTCCTTGCGGAGCGCATAGTCCAGCTCGCGCTCCCACTTGGCGGTGAGGAACGCGACGATCTCGGCGCGGCCGGTGACGAAGGTGTCACGGTTGCGCCAGACCGAGTCCTCCGAGTAGGCGAGCGCCACCTTGTGCGGGTCCCGGGTGTTCCAGGCGTCCTCGGCGGCCTGGACCTTCTGCGCGGCGGTCTCGCGGGTGAACGGCGGCAGCGGCGGACGGTCGGCCATGGTCTCCTCCTGGGCTCGCCCGACATCGGAGAACGTTCGTTCTCCGGGCGGCTGCTACGGTAGGAGAACGATCGTTCTCTCGTCAAGGAACGGGGCGGCCCGTCCCGCGTGTGAGGAGTGGTGGTGTCGCCGGTGGACAGCGCGGCCGCCCGCGAGCGGGTGCTCGACGCCGCCGAGAAGCTGTTCTACGCCCGGGGCGTGCAGTCCGTGGGCATGGACGAGCTGCGCGCCGTCTCAGGGGTCTCACTCAAGCGCCTCTACCAGCTCTTCCCCGCCAAGGAGCAGGTGGTCGCGGCTTGTCTGGCGCGGCGGGACGAACGCTGGCGCGGGCGCCTGACCGCGTACGTCGCGCGGCGGCGGGACCCGCGGGAGCGGATCCCGGCCGTGTTCGACTGGCTGGAGGAGTCGTTCGGTGAGGAGGGCTTCCGCGGTTGCGCCTGGATCAACGTGCACGGCGAGCTGGGCGCCACCTCACCCCTGGTCGCCGCGCAGGTGCGGGCGCACAAGGAGGCGTTCCGGGACCACCTCGCCCGCCTGGTGGCGGAGGCCGGGCTGCCGGCGGCGCTGACCGGACCCCTCTTCCTGCTCGCCGAGGGAGCCATGACGACCGCCGGCATCACCGGGAGCGCCCGGCCGGCGGCCGAGGCCCGCGAGGCGGCACGGGCGCTGATGGCTGACGCGGGCCGGGAGGTCAGCCGGCGGTCTCCGACAGCTTGATCGCGCCGACCGGGCAGGCACGGACCGCCTCTCGGACCATCGGGTCGCCCGCACCGTCCTCCCGTCCGGGCAGCACGGTGCTGTAGCCGTCGTCGTCCTGGGTGAAGACACCCGGCGCCGCGAGGGCGCACTGACCCGCGCCGATACAGACGTCCCTGTCGATGTCGATGTCGATGTCGATGTGCATGAGCGTCAGCCTCTTACCAGGTCACGGGGAGTTCCAGCATCCCCTGGATCGTGTCGCCGCGTTTGAAGGGGATGTCCTCGGCCGGGACGGCCAGGCGCAGCCCCGGCAGCCGGGTCAGCAGACTGCCGAGGGCGATCTCCAGCTCCGCGCGGGCCAGGTTCTGGCCCAGGCACTGGTGGATCCCGAAGCCGAAGGCCACGTGGTGGCGGGAGGGCCGGTGGAAGTCCAGGGTGTCGGGGTCGTCGTAGCGGGTCGGATCGCGGTTGATCACCGAGGTCGAGAAGAGCACGCCCTCGCCGGCCCGGATGGTGGTGCCGGCGATCTCGATGTCCTCCAGCGCCACCCGCTGCATCCCCTCGGCGATGGACAGCATCCGCATCAGCTCCTCGACGGCGGCGGGCAGCAGCGCGGGGTCGGCGCGCAGCTCGGCCAGCCGGTCGGGGTGCCCAAGGAGGGTGAAGGTGCCGAGGGAGATCATGTTGGCGGTCGTCTCGTGCCCGGCGACCAGCAGGACGAGGGCCAGCGAGACGAGTTCGGCGCGGTCCAGCGCGCCGTCGCGGAGCTGATGGTGGACGAGGTCGTCGAGGATGCCGTTGCCGGGCCCTGGCTGCTTCGCCTTGTCGTCGATCAGCCCGCCGAGGTAGGCCTCCAGGCGGGCGCGGGCGTCCAGGGAGTCGGCCGCCCGGGGGCCGCGCAGCAGCCTGCGGGACTGCTCCTCGAAGAACTCGTGGTCGTCGTAGGGCACCCCGAGCAGGCCGCAGATCACGGTCGACGGCACGGGCAGCGCGAAGGCGGAGACCAGCTCGGCGGGCGGTCCCTGAGCGATCATCGCGTCGAGCAGATCGTCCACGGTCCGCTGGATCCACGGCCGCAGCTCGGCCGCGCGCCTGACGGTGAACGACGGGACCATCATCCGTCGCTGCCGGTGGTGTTCCGGATCGTCCATCCCCAGCAGCGCCACCCGGCGGTCGCGGATGCCCGCGAACCGCTCGGCGGGGACGGGGAATCCTGGATGACGGCGGTCGGTGGACAGCCGGGGATCGGCGAGCAGGGCGCGGGCGGTGGCGTACGCGGTGACCGCCCAGACCTCGCGGCCGTCGTACAGGGTGACGCGGGTGAGGGGCCGCTCGTGGCGCAGCGGCTCGTACCCGGTGGGCGGGTGGTAGGGACAGGTGCGGTCCTGCGGGAAGGCGACGGCGGCGGCCGGGGTCGCCGGGCCGGTGGGGTCCGTCAGTTCCGTCATGGAAGACCTCGCAGACGAAGGAGTGCGTCGTGCCGATCTTCATTAGATGCCTCGGGCATCTATGGGTCGACGTCAAGTTCGGCCAGTTCGGTGACGCGGGCCATCTGGCCGAAGACAAGCGGCCGGAGGATCCGATTCCGGCCGGGGTGCACACCCGCGGTCAGGGCACCCTTCGGCTCCCCGTCGTACGACCATACCGCCCTGTACGGGGACTTGCAGGTCAAACAGGGCGGCACACGGGTGGAGGGGTGAAGGGGGCGCTCGCCCCGGCGCGACCTCGCGGATCGTCACCCGGTCGGCCCCACGGGTCCGCGGCGCGGATGATCCGGGGGGCCGCCGATGTTGAATGCGGGTGACAGACACCGTTGGACCGACGAAGGGGACGGATCCCATGCCTCTTGAGGGCGAGTACGAGCCCAGCCCGACGCAGTGGGTGCGCGAGCAGGTCGAGCTGTACGAGAGCTCCGGCGGGACGAAGGGCACGACGCTGCTGGACACCGGGCTGCCCGTCGTGGTGCTGACGTCCCGGGGTGCGAAGAGCGGAAAGATCCGCAAGACACCGCTGATGCGGGTGGAGCACGACGGGAGGTACGCCGTGGTCGCCTCGCAGGGCGGCGCGCCGAAGCACCCGGTGTGGTACCACAACATCACCTCCGATCCGCATGTCGAGCTGCAGGACGGGCCGGTCAAGCGGGACATGAGGGCCCGTGAGGTCACCGGCGAGGAGAAGGCGGTGTGGTGGGAGCGGGCGGTCGCCGCGTACCCGCCGTACGCCGACTACCAGAAGAAGACCTCGCGGGAGATCCCGCTCTTCGTGCTGGACCCCTTCGACGGGAGCTGATTCGCGCCGGGGACCGGCCGGTTTCGGAAATATCCGCGCCGGACAGGTGTGAGCCGCCCTCGGGGCGGGCACTCGTGCGTCAGGCCCCGCCGCGTTCCCCCGTCGCGGCGGGGCTTTCCTGTGCCTCGCCCGCCGGCCGGTCGGTGACGTCCAGGAAGATCTGGTCGGCCTCGGGAAACGTCCGGGCGAGGGACCGCTTGATGCGTACGGCGACCTGCTCCAGCCGCTCGCTCTCCAGGCCCGGCACCAGGTCGATGCGGGCGGCCACCAGCGTGGAGTCGAGGCCCAGCTTCATCGTGAACAGCGCCTCGACGCTGTCGATCTCCGGCTGCGCCTCGAGCTGCGCACGGATCCTGCCGCTGAGTTCCGGATCGACGGCCTCCCCGATGAGCTGGTCGCGGGCGTCACGGCCCAGCCGGTAGGCGACGTACACGAGCAGGACACCGATCGCCAGTGACGCGGAGGCCTCCCAGGCGACCTGGCCCGTCGCCATGTGCAGTCCCATCCCGGCGAGGGCGAGCGTCACGCCGAGCACCGCCGTGCCGTCCTCGGCGACCACGGTGCGCAGCGCCGGGTCGCTCAGTGCGCCGGGGCCGCCGCCCTGCCGGCGCACCTGGTGCAGGGCCCGCAGCAGCGAGACGCCCTCGGCGACGAGAGCCACGCCCAGCACGCTCAGGCCCACCACAAAGCCGGTGAACTTCTCCTCGGCGCCATGGCGCAGCGCCTGGACGCCCTGGAAGAAGGAGAAGCAACCGCCCATGACGAAGATGCCGACGGCGGCGAGCAGGGACCAGAAGAAGCGTTCCTTGCCGTAGCCGAAGGGGTGCCGCCGGTCCGCGGGGCGGCGGCTGCGACGCAACGCGGCGAGCAGGAACACCTCGTTGAGGCTGTCGGCGACGGAGTGCGCGGCCTCCGACAGCAGGGCGGGCGAGCCCGCGAGGACGCCGCCGACCGCCTTGGCCACGGCGATCACCAGGTTGGCGGCGAGCGCCACCAGGACGGTGACCCGGGTGTGCCGGTCGCCTCCCGAGGCCGTACCGGGCCTCTCGCGGCTCTGCCCACCGCTGTCCGCGGCGGGGGGCACGGCGGCCGGGGCGCCGGCGGCGGCCGTGCGTGCGGCCTGTTCCCGTTCCGAGGATGTCCCGCTCACCCCACGCCGACTGCCCGCCGACGGGCGGATCACACCGTGCGGGCGGCGGAAATCGGGGAACGTGTCGGCGAGGAGGCGCACCGGGCGGCGAGGAGGAGACATGGACGGCGACGGCAACCGGGCGTACGGCCACAAGACGTTCACCCGGTCCAGGAGCCACTTCACCGACCGGATCACCGCCGACGGCCGGGACGGCTGGCCCGTCGAGCCGGGCCGCTGCCGGCTGGTGGTCTCGCGCGCCTGTCCGTGGGCGAGCCGGGCGGTGATCTCCCGCCGGCTGCTGGGACTGGAGGACGCGCTGCCGATGGCCGTGGCGGATCCGATCCAGGACGACCGCAGCTGGCGGTTCACCCTGGACCCCGACGGGCGTGACCCGGTGCTCGGCATCCGGTTCCTGAGCGAGGCGTACGACCGGCGCGAGACCGGTCACCCGGGCGGGGTCAGCGTGCCCGCGGTGGTGGACGTCCCCAGCGGACGGCTGGTCACCAACGACTACCAGCGGCTCACTCTCGACCTGGCCACCGAGTGGACGGCCCTGCACCGCCGCGGCGCGCCGGACCTGTACCCGGCGAACCGGCGTGACGAGATCGACCAGGTGATGGCCGAGGTGTACGAGGACGTGAACAACGGGGTGTACCGGGCCGGGTTCGCCACACACCAGAAGGGGTACGAGGAGGCGTGCGCGGGCGTCTTCCGGCGGCTGGAAGTGCTCGCCGGACGGCTGGCCGGGCAGCGGTATCTGGTCGGCGACACCCTCACGGAAGCGGACATCCGGCTGTTCACGACGCTGGTCCGGTTCGACGCCGTCTACCACGGCCACTTCAAGTGCAACCGCTGGAAGCTGTCGGAGAACCCGGTGCTGTGGGCGTACGCCCGGGACCTGTTCCAGACCCCCGGTTTCGGTGACACGGTCGACTTCGATCACATCAAGCGGCACTACTACCAGGTGCACAGCGGTATCAACCCCACCGGCATCGTGCCGCTCGGCCCCGACCTGGCGGGCTGGCTGAGCCCGCACCGCCGCGAGGAGCTGGGCGGACGGCCGTTCGGGGACGGTACGCCGCCGGGACCGGTGCCCCCGGGCGAACGGGTGGCCCCCGAGGGACGGCCCGCATGAGGGTCGTCCGGCGAGGAAGGAGTCACATATGAGCAAGACAAAGAAGAAGAAGCTTCCGTTCGTCTACCAGCCGATCGGTTTCGTGCTCAGCTGGGCGAGCGGTGCGCTGGCCGGTATGGCCTTCCGGAAGGCCTGGATGGCGATCCGGCACGAGGAGCAGGCGCCGGATGCGCTGGACCAGGACCGGGGGTGGGGGGAGATCCTCCTGGCCGCGGCGGTGCAGGGGGCGATCTTCGCCGTGGTGCAGAGCGCGGTGAACCGCACGGGGGCGAAGGCGATCGCCCGGTCCACGGGGCAGTGGCCGGTGGCCGGCGAGGGCGGCCGCGACTGAGGCGGGGCAGCCGGACGCGGCGTTGCCGGCCGCGCCCGGCTCCGGGCGCCTCGTGACGCGTCCCGGCGGAGCCGGGCCCCCTTCAGGACGCTGCTCAGCCCTGCTTCGGTGCCGTGGCCGGCAGCAGGCGCAGAGTGAAGGAGTGGCCTGCGGGGTCGGCGTAGCCGCGTTCCTCGTACGGTCCCGACGCGTCCTTCGTCTCGAGCGGCCGGCCCCCGAGCTCCACCACCCGTCGCTCGGCCTCGTCCAGGTCCTCGACCAGGAAGTCCAGATGGGCCTGGAGGGAGTTCTCCGGACGCGGCCAGCTCGGCGGGGTGGCGTTCACATCACGGCGGCATGCCAGCCGGATGCCGTCGGCGCCCCGGACCTCAACCAGGTTCGCCGAGGCGTACGACTGCTCGCCCTCGAGCAACTGCTTGTAGAACTGGGCGAGTTTCTCGGGCTCGGCGCAGTCCAGCACCACGACGCCCCTGTTCACCAGTGTCATGTGTCCTCCCGGGAATGTCCTCCTCCTGCGGATATCCCGGGCGGCCGTCTTCACTCGGCCGGCAGCCACCGCCCGTCGCGCACCAACTCCCGCCCCCTGAGCTCGTTCTCCTCGCGCCAGGCCTGGACGCGTTGCGGAAGGATCCTGAAGTACAGGTAGGGATGGGAGAGTCGGCGGGGGTCGAAGCCGGTCTTGCCGGCGAAGACCTCGGCGTCCTCCTCGGGGAGGTCCTCCGGGGTCACCGCCTGGGCCGTGCCCTCGATCACGACGACGTCCCGGGTCGGGCCGAGGCCGAGGCGGGTTCGGCCCGTGGCGACGAGGTTGCGGCCGGTGGGGCTGTCGGCCGGGGTGGCGATCAGCAGCGTGGCGCCGTCCCACACGAAGGACAGCGGGACGAGGTAGGGGACGCCGCCGTCGGACGAGGCGGTGGCGACCCAGACGTCGACGTCGTTCTCCAGTCGGTGGAGGGTGTCCTTCTTGCGCTCTGCGGGAGTGCGGGCGGGCGGTGGGGTCATGACGCCTCCTCGGGTTCGCGAACGGCGTCCAGTGTGACCGTCGGCCCCCGGTCCCCGCACGGATGTGATCAAGGCGTGTCCCGGCGCACGCCGAAGGCGGGCAGGGGCTCACTTGCAGCCGACGTCCCGGCCGAGCCGCGGCCGGGCCTCGACGCCATCGGGGTGCGCACGTAGGCCGTGGCACGGTCGGGGGTGAGCCAGAGGCGCCGGTCGCGGTAGCGGTATCCGGTGTCGTGCGCGTCGGCGGGCATGGGGACGTGGCCGCGGTACGGTGCGGTGAGCAGCGCGTCGCCGAGCCGTACGTACAGCGGTCCCTCGTACGGGGACGCCGAAGGGGTGCCCTGCACCGCCAGGTCCGGCCGGGGCGCGTCGTCGCACCCCGCCACCGTCACGACCGTCGGCACCGCCACCGCGAGCAGCCCCGTGCGCATGTCCCCCCTGTTCCCCTGTGCCCTGTACGGTCCTGCGACGCGCGAGCGGGCCGGAACGTTCAGCGGGTCCGCTGGAAGGTCCGCGCAGGCGTACCGGCGGGGACACCCGATCGCGGCGTGCAGGTGCTGGCGCAGCAAGGCGCCGGTGACGAAGCCGACCTCGGCGGCGATCCGGTCCACCGTCAGGTCGCTGGACTCCAGCAGATGCCGGGCGCGGGCGACGCGCGCATGCTGGTGGACGCCGACCGGGCCGGAATGGAGAAGATCGCGGAGCTGGTGGAGACGGGGAAGCTGAAGGCGGCGGTCGCCGGGACGTTCCCGCTGTCCGACGCGGCGAAGGCGCATGAAGTGGGCGACACCGGACGGACGGCCGGGAAGCTGGTCCTTCTGGTCGACTGAGTCACCAACACCCGGTCGTTCTGGCGCAGTTACCGGGCGACACGCTTCAAAGTCGAAGACATATGTCAACCGAACATGCTCAAATTCCTTCCATCGAGGGTAACTTGACGATCGGGAGACCGACGTCCGGGCACGGGTGGGAGGTGATGCCGTCGTGCGAGACGAGCCTGCGCCACTCACCCGTCACCTCCGCGTGTACGAACACCGGGCGCACACGGTCCTGGAGCTGCGCGGCGAGATCGACCTGGTCTCGGCGACGGAGGTCGGCCCCTACCTGGACCGGGTCACCGACCGGCCCGGTGCGCGGATCGTCATCGACCTGCGGTCGGTGGAGTTCTTCGACTGCTCGGGGCTGCGACTGCTGTACCGGGCCCGCGCCCGGGTGCTGGGCGTCGGCGGGCAGCTGCACCTGGTCTGCACGCATCCGCTGACCCTGCGGGTCCTGCGGGTCACCGGGCTGTCCCGGCTGCTGCCCCCGCACCCGACGCTGGACGCGGCCCTGGCCCGGTCCGAGGCCGCGTCCGGCTCCCTGTGACGCCTCCCCGGGTCACCGGGGACGCTCTACCGGCCGGGGCCGCACCGGTAGAGCGTCTGAGCGGTGGCCGTCGGCCCGCCGCCGGAGACGGCCGTACCGCCGTACTCCCGGGCCGGCACCGCGGTGCAGGCGGACTGCACCCAGCGGGCGATGCCCGCGGCGGCCGTCGTTCCCGGGCCGGCGCTCCTCGTCACGCCGCTGGACATCCGCGCGCGGACGGCCGAACCAGCCGTCGCGGCAGGCGAATTCGGGTCGGCGGTCGACAAGCCCGGGCCACGGCCGCCACCCAGCAGCACGAACCGCACCTTGCCCAGGCCGACCAGCGCCTGGAACTGCGTCTCGGTGGGGAACGGCACCCGGCCGCTGAAACCGCCGAGCGGCAGAACGTGGGCGCCGGTCGCCAGGATGTACGGGGCCGCGGTGCTCCAGCTGCTGGTGGCGAACGTGTAGGCGGCGGAACCCTGGTGGGCGCTGGCGTAGTCGAGCAGGCGGCGCTCGTCCGCGGTCAGTGAGCCGTCGCCCGCCGCGCCGCCGAAGCCGCCCCGCCCGCCGGGACCGCCGCGGTCCGCACCGCGCACGGCGTCGCGGGCCGTCCGCCCGGACAGGGTGCCACCGGCCCAGGCCGCCCCGCCGAACCTCCCGGGCCCGAACCTCCCGGGCCCGGACCGCGCCGCCCCGGGACCGCGTCCGGTGCCGGTCGGCCCGACCACGCCCATGACGGACGGGCGGTAGGCGGGGTTGAAGACCTGGACGGCCCAGGCGCTCGGCGCGAGGAGCAGGGCGGCCAGGGAAGCGGCCAGACCGGCGAGGGCGAGGCGGCCTCCGGCGCGCGGCCGGCCGGGCCGGGTCAGGATCAGCAGTACGGCCGCGGCGACGCCGAGCACGGCCACCGCGGGCGCCAGCCAGGGCACGAACCCGGGGAACCGAGCGGCGAGGTGGGCGCCCCAGGCGGCCGTCGCCGCGACCGCGGCCGGCAACGCCCAGGCTCGCCGCCCGCCGGCCCGGTGGGCGCGCCACATCAGCACGGTCCCGGCTCCGGTGAGCGCGGCGAGCGGCACCGCGATCACGCCCATGTAGTAGGTATGGCCGGCGACGCTGCCCGCGCTGAAGACCAGGAAGTACAGGGCGAGCCAGCCGGACCACAGGACGTATCCGGCGCGCAGCCGGTCGGTGCGGGGGCGTCCCCGGCGCCACAGCAGTCCGCAGACCGCGGCGAGGGCGGCGATCGGGTAGAACCAGCCGGTCTGGGTGGCGAGCGACGTCCCGAACATCTTCGACCAGCCGTTCTGGTCGCCGCCGAAGGCGCCGCCGGCCTGCCGTACGGCACTGTCGGCGGCCGGGGCGCGGGTGCCCCGGAGCAGCGTGCCGCCCTGCGCGGCGCGTGCACCGGCCGCGCCGAACGCGCCGGTACCGTCGAACGCACGGGCACCGCGCCCCCCGGTCTCCCCGGCGCCGGCGGGGGTGAACGACCGGCCGTGACCGCCTCCGCCGCCCTGGGTCGCGCTCACGCTGCCCGTCGAGGCGGCACTGATGCCGAGCGAGGAGAAGCGGGTCAGGAAGTTGTAGCCGACCACCATGCTGAAGGCGGAGTTGTCGGTGGTGCCGTCCACGTACGGCCGGTCCCTGGCCGGGGTGAGGGTGACGGCCAGTATCCAGGACGCCGACACGGCGGTCACCACCAGAGCGGACATGCCGAGATGCAGCAGTCGCCGGCGCGGCGTGAGCGGCGCCGACAGCAGGTGGACCAGGGCGAGTGCGGGCAGGACGGCCCAGGCCTCCAGCATCTTTGCCTGGAAGCCGACGCCGACCCAGACTCCGGACAGCAGCAGCGGACGCAGCCGGCCGTCGCGGGCGGCGCGCTGGGTGGCCTCGGCCGCGAGCAGCAGGCACAGCGTGAACGCGGGGTCCTCGACGGCGGTGCGGAACAGGCCGACCGCCACGGGGGTCGCCAGGAAGGCCGTACAGGCGATGAGTGCCGCGTTCACGCCCGCCCAGCGGCGCACCAGGCGGTGCAGGACCAGCAGGCAGGCCATTCCCTCCAGGACCTGGGGCAGGACCAGGCTCCACGGATGGAATCCGAAAAGCCGCGCGGCCAGCGCCTGCGGCCACAGGAATCCCGGCAATTTGTCGATGGTGATGGAATTCCCGGGGTCGAAAGAGCCGTAGAAGAATGCCTTCCAGCTCTCCGTCATGCTGCGGACGGCGCTGGCGTAGAACGTGTGGTACTGACTGTGGTCGATGCCCCAGCTGTAGAGAACGGCGGCGAGCGCGGTGAGGACCAGCAGCGCCGGTCGTGCGTACGCGGGCTCGTCCACCGGGGACTGCCAGGGTGATCGCCGGGGTGGGCGACGGTCGGCGCCGGCGGGCGCGGTTGCGTCGAGGACGTTCGTGGCCATGGTCAGCAGTCTTGGCCACCGCGCGCCCGCGCAGCGCCGGAGAGGCCCCCTTCAAGGAAACTCTCACCGCGTCCAGGACGTTTCTTTAATGACCCGACATCAAATTTGCGCGGGAAAAGCAAGTTCCTTACCCGAGGCTCGGCCGCGTGATACACAGAATTCGGACAGCGGTCGCACAGGATTCGTCGGCCGTTGCGTTACGGGCCCTCGGGTCAGCCGCCCAGAACGCCCGGCAGGGCCAGCGCCCCCAGCAGGGCGGCGCCCACCAGCAGCCAGGCCACATAGTCGCCGACGTGTCCGGACTGGAGCCGGCGCAGGGGGCCGGCCCAGTCGGGGGCGGCGGTCCAGTCGGGGCGGGTGACGGCGAGGCCGGCGAGCGCGACGGCGAGCGCGGTGGAGGCCAGGCCCAGCAGGACGCCGTGCGCCGTCCACTGCGCAAGGGCGTGGGCGCCGCCCGATCCCGCCTCGTTCACGGCGCGGGCGACCAGATCGCCGAAGCCGGGGGCCACTCCGACGGCGAGTGCGGCGGCGAGGAGCACGGCGGGGACCGTCGTCATGGTGTCCGGGATCCGGCGCAGCAGGCCGGTGGTCTCGGGCTCCTCCGCGGATCCGCTGGTCTCCAGCTCGGAGCCGGCCTGCTCGGGCCGCGGTCCGAGCCCGAGGAACACGCGCGCGGCGACCCGCAGCACGGCGCCGGCGGTGATCGCGGATGCGGCGACGTACACCACGGTGAGCGGGCCGCCGACCGCCTCCTCGCTGACCGCCTTGCCGAGCCCCGTGCCGAAGGGGGGCAGGCCCGCGAGGCCGAGGGCGCCGACGGCGAACGTCACCGCGGTGACGCGCAGTTCCCGTGCCCGTCCGTGCAGGGTGTGCTCGTCGAGACAGCCGTAGCGGTCCAGCAGCACGCCCGCGCAGGCGAACAGCGCGGCCTTCACGCCGGCGTGCCCGATGATGTAGAGCGCGGTGCCGTCGTCACCCTCCGGAGTGAGGACGGCGAGGCCGACGAGGAACAGTCCGGTGTGGGCGATGGTGGAGTAGGCCAGGAGCCGTTTGATGTGCCGCTGGTACCAGCACATGACGGCGCCGATCGCGGCGGTGAGCGTGCCCAGGGTGACCAGGGCCCGGGTCAGGTCGGTGGCGGGGATGCCGCCGGGTCCGGCGAAGACGGTGCCGTACACCCGCCAGACGCCGTAGGCGCCGAGTTCCACCATCACCCCCGACAGCAGCATGCACACCGGGGTGGGGGCGACGGCGTGCGCGTCCGGGAGCCAGAAGTGCAACGGTACGGCGGCCGCCTTCACCAGCAGCCCGGTCACCACGAGGACGAAAGCGGCGAGCACCAGGGCGTCCGCTCCGCCGTGGCCCGCCGCGGTGTCGAGCCCGCGGCCGATCTTCGTCATGGCGAGCTCGCCGGTCCGGGCGTACAGCAGGCCGATGCCCATCAGCATGCCGTACGCGCCGAGGGAGTTGACGACACCGAAGGTCAGCGCACCCTGTACCGCCTTCGCCTCGTCGATGCGGTAGCCGGTGAGCGCGTACGCGGTGACGCTCATCAGCTCGAAGAACACGAACGCGTTGAACAGGTCCCCGGCGATGGCGAATCCGCACATGGCGCCCTGGAAGACCAGCACGAGCGCGGTGAAGGCGCCGGGGTGGCCGCGCGGGGGTTCGTCGAAGTAGCGCCAGGAGTAGGCGAGGGCGGCCAGCGTCAGCAGGGACACCAGCGCGGCCATGCCGAGCGCGGGGCCGTCGCCGATGACGACGATGCCGACGCTCTCGCCGCCGACGGGCAGCCAGGCGCCGACCCATTCCACCAGCGGAGGCGAGGAGTTCAGCAGCAGCACGACCGCGAGGGCGGCCGTACCGCCGGAGACCACGAAGCCGGTGATGTCGGCGGCGATCCGGGGCAGATGGCGGCCGGTGGCCACCAGCAGGGCGGCGCCGAGCAGGGGGACGGCCACGAGCAGCGGGAGCAGATGGTGCATCAGCCGCGCAGCTCCCGCAGTTCGTCGGGGTCGACCGTGCCGTGCCGTTTGGCGATCTGCAGGACGAGTGCGAGCAGCAGGGCGGTGACCGTGGCGCCGACGACGATGTCGGTGAGGGTGAGGGCCTGCACGACGGGGTCGACGACGGGCCGGGAGCCGGGCTCGAGGTCGGAGAAGACCGGTGCGGTGGCGCCGTCGCGGTAGCCGACCGACAGCAGCAGCACATAGGTGGAGGACTGGCAGACCGCGAGACAGCCGACGGCGTGGATCAGGTTGCGGCTGGTGGCGAGGCCGTAGCAGCCGGTCAGGAAGACATGGGCGGCGACCAGGTAGGGAAGGACGTGCATCACGGACCTCAACTGCCGTGTTCCTCCTCGATCTCGACGGCCTGGTCGAGGAAGTTCGCGAGCAGCACGACGACCGCGCTCGCCACCTCGATGCCGATGGCCGCGTTCAGCAGGGGGACGGTGCCGCCGGAGGACAGGGTGTTGAAGGTGCCGTACGGCAGCAGCGTGTTGGCCAGGAACGCAGTGCCGGCCAGGACTCCGGCGACGCCGAGCATGAGGTACGAGGAGACCGCGAGCGCGTCGGAGGTCTCGAACTCGGCGAGCGGGCGGACGCGCTCCAGCGCGAGGTAGTCGGCACCGAGGTACAGCAGATGCAGGGCGGTCGCGGTGACGACGCCGCCCTGGAAGCCGCCGCCCGGGCTCAGCTGGCCGTGGGCGATGACGTAGAGGCCGGTGACCAGGGCGACGGGCAGCAGGATCAGCGCGTAGCGGCGGACCGGGCGCGCCACCTCGGCGGGCTGCGGCTGTGCCCGGTGCTCGTCGCGGGCCTGGCGCAGCAGCACCACGCAGCCGAGGACGGCGGCGAACATGATGCTCATCTCGCCGAGGGTGTCGTAGGCGCGCTGGTCGAAGTTGACGGAGGCGATGGTGTTGGCGGTGTGGCGGGTGAGGGAGGCGTGCACGGCCCGGGCGCCGTAGGGGTGGCTCCGCCCGCCGAAGCCCGGCAGGTCCAGGCACCCGGCGACGAGCAGGGCGGCCAGGCCGGCGCCGCCGATGCTCAGCAGGGCGAGCCGCAGCCGGTTCACCTCGCACCGTCCTGCGGCCGGCCGCGCCGTCTCACCTTGCGCACGCTCAGCATGATCAGCAGCGGGGTGATCGCGGAGCCGACGGCCAGCTGGGACAGGCCCACGTCCGGCGCCTGGAGCACGGTGAACAGCACGGCCAGCACGGTCCCGAGCACGGACAGCACCAGCGCCTGCCGGGCGGGGTCGCGCTGCACGACGGCCGCGGTGGCGGAAGCCGCCGTCAGCACCAGCGCGACGACGATCACGGCATCACTCATGTCCCACTCCCCCGCCCACCGGCCGACGGTCCGTCAGGTCCCGGCCGGCGTCCGTCGCCCCGCACCCCGGGGGGCGGCCCGAGCACGTCACCACCGCTCGCTCCCTGCCTGCCGGTGCGTCGGCGCACCGGACACCGCGCTCGCACGCACATCAGCCACCCCGCACCCGCTGGAAGCCGCCCGACAGGGCGTGTGAGGCGATGACGCTGCCGGTGATCAGGAGAGCGCCGACGACCAGCAGCTTCACCATGGCGCGGCCGGGACCGGTGGGGACACAGACGGCGGCCACGACCACCGCGCCGAAGGCGGCGGCGGTCCAGGTCAGTCCCCAGGCGCTCGGCCGCCCGGCTTCCAGGTCGTCGGAGAGGAGGCGGGCGAAGACAAGCGTGCCGATGGGGCCGAGCAGGGCCAGCAGAAGCGCCAGGTCGACGTACGCCGGGCGGTTGTAGCCCTGGGCGAGCAGCAGCAGGGCCGGGCACAGGGCCGAGGTGGTCATGTTCTGGGCGATGACCCGACGGGCCGGCGGGCCGGTGGTGACGCCCCACAGGGCGGCAGCCCCTGCCGCGCCGATCTCGACGGTCGCCGCGAGGATCCAGCCGTTCACCGCCATGTCACCGCCCGTCGGCCGGCCCGTGCCAGCAGCGCCCCGACGGCCGCGGAGGATGCACCGACGACCCACTCCAGGAGGTGGACCGGGGTGATGAGCACCAGCCACAGCAGCGTCAGCGCCACCCACCAGGCCAGGAGTTCACCGAGGGCGAGGAGCGCCGTGCGCGGGGCCGTACACCGGGTCATCCGCCACCTCCTCGGTCCGCTCTGTTCGCATGCGCGGCAAAGTGTCCGGTTGCCGATCGGGCATCCAAGCACCGACCGACCCATGGAGGGGCGGCGGCACGCGGGTCCGCATCCGGAGTGCCCCCGGAGCGTGAACGGAAACGCCGCGGTGCGCCCGGAGCCGCCGGGACGGTGGCATTCCGGGCCGGTTACCGGGTAACCGGCCTGGCGGACACAGAAGTTGACACCCGGGAGGTGTTCCATGGCCCGTGCCGTCACACGGCTGTCCGCGGCGCTGAGCGCTCCCTGGAGGCGGGCGCCGGCCGCAAACACCCGCCGGCCGGCCGCGCGGCACGCGCTCCCGCTGCCCGTGCGGCTGGCGGCCATGCTGCTGGCGTTCGCGTTCATGGTGGCGTTCGCCGTCGTGCTGGCCCGGATCACGCTGGAGCCGTCGCCCGCCTCGGCACATCTCACGCACAGCAACCTGCACCCCGGCCGCTCCCTGCGGGCCTACATGGAGCAGGCGCGGACTGCGGACGCGGTGCGGCAGATCGGCGGGAACGTGCTCCTCGGCGCTCCGTTCGGGGTGCTGGTGCCGGTCCTCGCCCCGCGTGCGCGCGGTGTGCTCCACGTGGTGGCGCTGACGGCGCTGGTGATGCTGATGGTGGAACTGGTCCAGGGCGCGCTGATCACCGGGCGGGCCTTCGACATCGACGACGTCCTGCTCAACACGTTCGGGGCCCTGCTCGGCTGGCTGTTGCTGGGGCGGCGGCTCGGGCGGGCGGTGCACCGGCGCGTGCCCACACCCAGGACCGACTGACCGTCAGGAACGGGTCCGTACCGGAGTATTGACGGCGCCTTTTCTCACTCCTTAAATCAAGAGGCATCGCACCCCCCACGCCGAACGGAGAGTCATGGCCTCCCCACGCCTGCTCCGCAGCTGTCTTCTCGCCGCCCTGTCCGCCGCACTCGTCGGCTCCGCCGCCGTCGGTCCGGCGCGGGCCCGGACCCCCGCGCCCGCGGCGGCGACCGTCACCACCTTCTCCGACACGTTCGACGGACCCGCCGGCTCCCCGGCCGACTCCTCCAAGTGGAATCTGGAGACCGGCGACAACGTCAACAACCACGAGCGCGAGTACTACACGTCCGGCACGAACAACGCGGCCCTTGACGGCCGGGGCCATCTGGTGATCACCGCCCGGAGGGAGAACCCGGCCGGCTACCAGTGCTGGTACGGCACCTGTCAGTACACCTCGGCCCGGCTGAACACGGCCGGGAAGTTCAACGCCCGGTACGGGCACGTCGAGGCGCGGATGAAGGTCCCGCGCGGCCAGGGCATGTGGCCCGCGTTCTGGATGCTCGGCACGCCGGTGAACTGGCCGGACTCGGGCGAGATCGACGTGATGGAGAACGTCGGCTTCGAGCCCTCGACCGTGCACGGCACCATCCACGGCCCCGGCTACTCGGGCTCCGGCGGCATCGGCGCGGCCTACACGCTGCCGGGCGGGCAGGCCTTCGCGGACGCCTTCCACACCTTCGCCGTGGACTGGGCCCCCGGCTCCATCACCTGGTCCGTGGACGGCACCGTCTACGAGCGGCGCACCCCCGCCGACCTCGGCGGGAAGACCTGGGTGTTCGACGACAAGCCGTTCTTCCTGATCCTGAACCTGGCCGTGGGCGGCTACTGGCCCGGCGACCCGGACGCCAGTACCCGGTTCCCGCAGCAACTGGTGGTGGACTCGGTGTCGGTGACGACGAGCGACACGGCGGCCGGGGTGCCGATCCGCGGTCTGGCCGGCAAGTGTGCGGACGTGGCCGGCGCGAACTCCGCGAACGGGACACCGGTCCAGCTCTACGACTGCAACGGCACCGCGGCCCAGCAGTGGACGGTCGGTTCGGACGGCACGATCCGGGCGCTCGGCAAGTGCCTGGACGTCACGGACGACGGCACCGCGGACGGCTCCACCGTCCAGTTGTGGGACTGCACCGGCGGCCCCAACCAGAAGTGGACCGTCACCGCGGCGCACGACATCGTCAACCCGCAGGCGGACAAGTGCCTCGACGTGACCGGGAACGATTCGGCCAACGGCACGCGCCTGCAGATCTGGACCTGCACGGGCGGCGGGAACCAGAAGTGGACGGTCGGCTGAAGCGGCGATCCGCTCAGTGCCGCGTCCAGGTGAGCTTGTCCCCGCCGACCCAGCGGATCACGTCGGGGTCGTCCAGGTCGTGGATGGTGATGCCGTACGAGGCGGCCGCCTCGAGCACATCGGTGATGTTCCTGACCTCAGCGGCCACACGACCGTCGATCTCCATGAGCCTGAACGGCCGCTCGCCGGGCTTGCCCGGGCACACTCCGAGCACCAGGATCCGCGGGTGGGGAGCTGCTTGTTCGGTCATGCAATAGAGCCTAGAACGCATCGCGCGCCGACGGGTCGTCCGGGGAAGCCGTCCACGCGGATCGAGTACGTCCGCCTCGGCCGCTCACCGGGCGACCGGGCCCCCGAACAGGCCCCGTGCTCCCCTCAGGGACGCCGCCAGTCGTCGGCGGTCAGATGGGAACCGGCCTGCGGGCCCATCCGGAGCATGCCGCCGTCGACGCTCCAGGACGCGCCGGTGACGTACGAGGCGTCCGGGCTCGCCAGGAACGCGATGACCGCGGCGACCTCGCGGGCGTCACCGGGCCGCCCGAGCGGTACGCCCGGCCGGCGCTCGGTGTGCACGTCCGTGCCCTCCTGGCCGGTCATCGGCGTGGCGATCTCGCCCGGCGCCACCGCGTTCACCGTGATGCCGTACTCCGCGAGCTCCAGCGCCATGACCTGGGTGAGCAGCCCAAGGCCGCCCTTGGCCGCGCAGTACGGGGCCGCGCCGACCCTCGGCTGGTGCTCGTGGACGGAGGTCACGTTGACGATCCGGCCGCCGTCACCCTGCCGGATCATCTGCCGGGCCGCGCGCTGACCGCACAGGAGTGGGCCGACGAGGTCGATGTCCAGGACGCGGCGTACGTCCCGCAGAGTGAGGTCGAGGAAGGGCGTCATGGTGCCCGTGCCGGCGTTGTTGACCAGGACGTCGAGACGGCCCAGTTCGGCGCACAGCTCGTCCACGGTGTCGGCGGCCTCGGGCAGCCGGGTGAGGTCCAGCCGGGCGACGGCGGCACGGCGGCCCTTGGCGCGGACCTCCTCCGCCGTCCGCTCGGCGCCCTTCTCGTCGGTGTGCCAGGTGATGCCGATGTCCAGGCCCGCGTCGGCCAGGCGGACGGCGGTGGCGCGGCCGATGCCGGAGTCCGCGCCGGTGACGATCGCTGCGTCGGGCATGGGCCGGCCTCCTCGGCTGGGGGTGCGCCTCGCAGTACCCGGGGTGGGGGTGGGCAAACCGGAGTCGTCCACCCGGTCACGCGCCGTCGCGGGCCGCGTCGTCCGTGGTTGCCCGCGCCGTTCCCCGCGCCCCCTCAGGGCGTGTGGTGCAACCTGGGGTGCATGGAGCCCGTGGCCGCCCTCGACCGGATCGCGTTTCTGCTGGAGCGCGCCCTGGCCCCCGCCTACCGGGTCAAGGCCTTCCGTACCGCCTCCCGGACCCTGGCCGCCCTGCCCGCCGAGGAGGTGGCCGTGCGGGCGGCGGCCGGGACGCTGGAGGCGCTCAAGGGCGTCGGGCCGAAGACCGCGCAGGTGGTGCGGGAGGCGCTGGCCGGCGAGGTGCCCGGCTATCTGCGCAAACTGGAGGAGGAGGCCGGGGCGTCGGTCGCGGCGAAGGACGCCGGGGCCGATATGCGGGCGATGATCCGGGGGGACTGTCACACCCATTCCGACTGGTCCGACGGGGGCAGCCCGATCGAGGAGATGGGGCGGGCGGCGGCCGCGCTCGGACACGAGTGGACCGCGCTGACCGACCACTCCCCGCGGCTGACCGTGGCCCGCGGGCTGTCGCCGGAGCGGCTGCGGGAGCAGCTGGAGGTGGTGGCGGAGCTGAACGCCCGCTGGGCGCCGTTCCGGCTGCTCACCGGCATCGAGTGCGACATCCTCGAGGACGGCTCGCTGGACCAGGTGCCGGAGCTGCTGGAGCGGCTGGACGTGGTCGTGGTGTCGGTGCACTCCAAGCTGCGGATGGACGCCCGCTCGATGACCCGCCGCATGGTGGCCGCCGTACGCGACCCGCACGCGCATGTGCTCGGGCACTGCACGGGGCGACTGGTGACGGGCCGGGGGCGGCCGGAGTCGGAGTTCGACGCGGACGCGGTCTTCGCCGCCTGCGCCGAGTCCGGCACGGCCGTGGAGATCAACAGCCGTCCGGAGCGGCTGGACCCGCCCCGCCGGCTGCTGCGGCGGGCCGTGGAGGCGGGGGCGCTGTTCTCCGTCGACACCGACGCCCACGCGCCCGGCCAGCTGGACTGGCAGAACCTGGGCTGCGCCCGGGCCGAGGAGTGCGGGGTGCCCGCCGGGCGGGTGGTGACGACCTGGTCCGCCGAGGAACTGCTGGCCTGGACCCGCGAGGGCCGGGTTCCGGCCCGTGCAGCGGGTTCCTGAGCCGCCCTGCGTGGTACCCGGCACGCACCGAGAGCCAGGAAAGGACCCTGATGGAGCGCGCCGCCGTCTTCGACGTCGACGGGACCCTGGTCGACACCAATCACCTGCATGTCGTCACCTGGTGGGAGGCCTTCCGGCAGGCCGGGCACGACGTGCCCATGCACGCCGTGCACCGGGCCGTGGGCCTCGGCTCCACGGATCTGATCGCCCACCTGCTGGGTGACGGCCGCGACAAGGATCGGGACGCCCGGCTGAGCGCCGCGCACAAGGCGTTGTACGGCCAGTACTTCGACCGGCTGCCCGCCCTGCCGAAGGCCGGGCAGCTGCTGCGCCGACTGCACCGGGACGGCTGGGCGGTCGTCCTCGCCACCTCGGCGAGCGGCGCCGAGCTGGGTGCGCTGCGCCGGGCGATCGGTGCCGACGACGCCATCGCAGCCACCGCGAGTTCGGAGGACGTGCAGGAGGGCAAGCCCGCCCCGGAGCCCGTGGAGCACGCGCTGGAACTGGCCGGGGTGCCCGCCTCGCGGGCGGTGCTCGTCGGGGACACCGTGTGGGACATGCGCGCGGGCAGCAGGGCCGGGGTGCGCTGTGTGGGGGTGCTGTGCGGCGGAATCCCCCGGGCCGACCTGGAGGAGGCTGGGGCGCAGGCCGTCTACGCCGACCCCGCCGACCTGCTCGAACGACTCGACGGCAGCCCGCTGACCTGAACTTCACAGAGGGTGACACAGGTCACAGGCACGGCCGGAACACCACGCAATGGTTGCCCGTTGAACAAGTCCTGGGTGCGGGCGGGACGTTGTCCCCGGGCCTCGTCCTTTGCCCACAGGGACGATCGTTCGGCTGAAGCCCTGTGGAGCCGTTCGCCGAGAGGCGACCGCCGTCCGTGCCCGCCACCTGACCGCCCCGGCCGTGAATCCCCCGTCACGGCCGGGGCTCCTTCGTGTTCGGGGCCGGCCGCCGGTTCCCCTTCACCGGCCGGCCACTCCGGCACCGACCGGCCCGCCCGTGCGGACACCGCCGGCCTCGGCGAAATCCCGCAGGTCGGCCGTGAGTCGTGCGGCGTGCGTCGCGAACAGGCCGTGCCCGGCGTTCTCGTACACCTTCAGGGTGCCCTCCGGCACCAGCCGGGCCGCGCGCTCACCGGTCAGGGCCAGCGGCGCCGAGGTGTCGTGGGTGCCGTGCACGACCAGCACCGGCAGGTCCAGCCCGGGCAGTTCGTCGGCGATGTCCAGCCCGGCGACGACGGCCCGGACGCCGGTCGCGGCGCGGGGCGCGGCGACCAGGCAGCGGTCGATCAGATGGCGGACGTACGCCGGGGAGACGTCGTTGCCGCACTGGACGGCGAAGAAGTCGTCCGCGAGCAGGGTGTAGTAGGCGGCCCGGTCGCGGCGGAACAGCTCCTCGTCGGCGCGCACGTGCGCAGGGTCGATGCCCTCCGGGAAGTCCGGCGAGCGGACGATCCCGGGGCTGACCCCGGCGACCAGGGCGAGCCGGTCCACGCGCGCGGTGCCGTGCCGGGTCACGCAGCGGATCACCTCGGCGGAGCCCACGGAGTGCCCCACGAGGGTGACCCCGCGCAGGTCCAGGTGGTCGAGCAGGCCGTGCAGGTCGTCGGCGAGGGTGTCGAGGTCGTAGCCGGTCCAGGTGTCGTCGGAGCGGCCGTGGCCCCGCCGGTCCAGGGCCACGCAGCGGAATCCGGCCTCGGCGAGGGGCAGCGTCTGGTACTCCCACATCTCGTGGCCGAGGTAGGCGCTGGCGGCGAAGACGACGACGGCACCGGTCGCGGGGCCGTGGTCGACGTAGTGCAGACGGGTGCCGTCGACGGGGCTCTCGAAGTACGGCATGGGTGCCTCCTCGGCGGTAGGGGACGCAGGGCGACGCCTGTCGTCGCGCTGACGTTCTCGATGCTCCCCGAACCGGACGCTCCGGTCGATTACCCCCCACGTCATGGCCGGGTGTGTCCGCGCCCGGCCCCGGGTACCCGGGCGTCCGCGAAACCGTGGGCCGAGAGGAGCCGAAGGTGAGCAGCGCAGCGGGCAGAAGGGTCGTCGTCACGGGCGCCACCGGCAATGTCGGCACGAGTGTGGTGCGGCTGCTCTCGGAGGACCCGCAGATCAAGTCCGTGCGCGGACTGGCCCGGCGTACGCCCGGGTGGTCGCCGCCCAACACCGAGTGGACCGCGCTCGACCTCGCCGCCGACGAGGGGAATCTCGCCGAGCGCTTCGAGGGTGCGGACGCGGTGATCCACCTGGCCTGGGCGTTCCAGCCGACGCACGACCCGGCGGTGACCTGGCGGACCAACGTGCTCGGCGGCATCCGGGTGTTCGAGGCGGTCGCCGCGGCACGGGTGCCGGTGCTGGTGCACGCCTCGTCCGTGGGCGCCTACTCGCCGGGCCCGAAGGACCGAGCGGTGGACGAGTCCTGGCCGACGCACGGCTGGCCGGACGCCGCCTACTGCCGGGAGAAGGCGTATCTGGAACGCACGCTGGACGTGTTCGAGCGGGACCATCCCGAGGTGCGGGTGGTGCGGATGCGGCCGGCGTTCCTGTTCAAGCGGCAGTCCGCGAGCGAGCAGCGGCGGATCTTCGGCGGGCGGTTCCTGCCGGGTCCGCTCGCCCGCCCGGAGCTGCTGCCGTTCCTGCCGGACGTCCCGGGCCTGCGGGTACAGGCGCTGCACACCGACGATGCGGCCGAGGCCTACCGGCTGGCGGTGCACACGGACGGCGCGCGGGGCGCGTTCAATCTCGCCGCGGACCCGCCGCTCGACGCCACCGTGCTCGCCGAGCTGCTGGGCAGCCGCCCGGTACGGCTGCCGCGCACGGCGGCCCGGTCGGCGATCGCCGCGGCCTGGGAACTGCATCTGCTGCCCGCCTCACCGCATCTGTTCGACGCCGTACTGCGCCTGCCGCTGATGGACTGCGGCCGGGCGCACACCGGACTGGGCTGGCAGCCGCGGCGCACGGCGACCGAGGTGCTGCAGGAGTTCCTGGAGGGCCTGCAGAAGGGCGCGGGCATGGACACCGAGCCGATGCGCGGACGGAAGGTCGGCTGAGCGGGCCGGGAGGAGTACGTGATGGCCGTGGAACGCGAGCGGAAGCCGGAGCGCGGGTCGGGCCCGGTTCCGAGGGACATGCCCGACCAGCAGGCGGGAGCGGGCGTGGACCCGTGGGAGGTTGCCCCGGACCGGCGCGACGAGGACACCTCGGGCGCGAAGGAGGACGCGGACGGCTCCCGGCCGGACGCCGACCTTCCCGGCACGGACGAGGCCGGAACGGGCCCGAGCGGCTCACCGCTCTCGGGGACGGTCCACCCCGAACACCCGTCGCCGGACGAACCGTCGGCCTGAGCCGCGGGCGCCGTGCCCGGGAAAGGCCGTCGGGCCGTCCGCGGTGCCGTCGTGTCCGGCCACGCGAGGCGCAGCCGCGTGCAGCGGGCGCCCGCGCGACGGTCGTTCAGCGCGGCGCCCGCTGTCGCAGCGCCGCGCGCCACGCCGGCAGACGGTCCTCCGTGACCGGTTCCGGACGGCGGCCGCCGCTGGCGAAGAAGTCGGCCAGCGGCAGGATCGCCGCACCGACGGTGACCGCGTCCGGTCCCAGCCGGCCGAGGTCGATCGTCACCCTGTCGGCCGGGTGCCGCAGCGCGTACGCCGTCGCGTGGCGGCGTACGGCGGGCAGGAACCGGGCGCCCAGTTGGAGACCCGCCCAGCCGCCGATGAGGATCCGCTCGGGCTGGAAGAGGTTGATCAGGTCGGAGAGACCGGCGCCGAGATACTCGGCCGTCTCCTCCAGGACGGCCAGCGCGACCGGGTCGGGCGCGGCGCCGTCGGCCGGGTAGGCGGCGGCGAGCATCGCGGTGAGCGCCGTCTCCTCGTCGGTGCCCTCGGGCGGCCGTCCGCCCTCCTCCCCCCAGCGGGCGAGCAGCGACTCGGCACCGGCGTAGGCCTCCAGGCAGCCAAAGGCACCGCAGCGGCAGCGGCGGCCACGCACCCGCACGGTCAGATGCCCCCACTCGACCGCCCGTCCGTGCTCCACCTCGGGAGTGACCACGCACGCGCCGACGCCGGAGCCGAAGAGCACGACGACGGCGTTGCGGGCGCCGCGTCCCGCGCCGAACCACATCTCCGCCTGACCCAGGGTCTTGGCGCCGTTGTCGATGAAGTACGGGATCTCGTCCGGCAGCCGGGAGGCCGAGCGGAGCAGTCGCTCCAGCGGGACGGCGTCCCAGCCGATGGTCTGCCCGTGGACGACGGCGCCCCGGTCCGGGTCGTGCTCGACGATGCCGGGCACACCGATCCCGACGCCGAGCAGCCGCTCCGCCACGGCCTGCTCGGCGCCGAGCACCTCGGCGATGCCGTCGCGGATGTGGCCGGCGATCACCTCGACGTCGTACCCCTGCGGGGTCAACGGGTGCTCAGTGCGGGCGAGTTCGGTCAGCGCCAGGTCGAACAGCTCGACGCGGACGCGGGTTTCGCCGACGTCGACGCCGATCATCTGTCCGCTGTCGGGGGCGACGCGCAGCAGGGTACGGGGCCGGCCGCCGTCGGAGTCGACGCTGCCGGCCTCCTCGACCAGGCCGTCCGCGATGAGGTCGGCGACCACGTTGCTGACCGAGCCGGAGCTCAGACCGGTGGCCGGGCCAAGTTCGAAGCGGCTGAGGGGGCCGTCGAAGTACAGCTTCTGCAGCACGGCCGTACGGTTGCCCCGTCTCAGGTCGCGCACCGTACGCCCGTTACGCCCCGCCATAGCGCTCCCTTCACGAACCCTGCCCGACCTGCAACATACCCCTTCGGCCGGGCGGAGGCGAGTTTCCCCCAACCCTTAGTTCACGGTATGAGCTAAGGAGGGGGTGGGGGACTGCCGTACCGGCCGGGGTCGGGGCCGCCCACCCCGCCGCGTACACGCCTCCACGCAGCGCCCCTCGGCCACCGGCGCGTCGAGACTTCGGCCGCAGCCCCGTCGCCGCCCGGCGTCCGCTCCCGGTACAGCGTGCGGAACGCCTCCCGGGCGCCGGGGGCCATCCTCGCACCGTCGCCGCACACCCACGCCCGCGCCCCGGCGTGCAAGCAGCTGCCAGAACTCCTCGGCCTCGGCGGCGATGCGGTGCTGGACGAACATCGCGCCATTCTCGGGTGCCGCGCTGAAGGCCGGACGCAGCGACACCGCGCCGGCATCCTCGGCCGGCCCCGGCTCGTCGGCGTGCAGGAAGTCGGCGTCGGGGTGGTCGCAGCCGAAGAGCTGAGCGGGGTCAGCAGGTCGAGCAGGAGCGCCCGGTCGAGGGCGCCGCGCAGGGCGGGGTGGTCCTCGGCCGGTTCGACCAGGGAGCGCGGGTCGTCGCCGGTCAGGGCGGCGAGGGCGGCCCGCTCGGGCGGGCAGGGGTTGACCTCGGCGAGCAGGGTGCGCTGCCGCGCGTTCGGCCGCTCCTGCAACCCGACGCGGCGGGTCAGGAGTTGCCGACATCCACCGTCGGAGGTCGGCGATGGCCGCAGCACCGCGCCCATGCGGTCCGGCGCCCGGCGTTCGCGGGACCCTGCCGGAAATCCATTCGCCCCCTCCCCCCTTGGCTACCTAGGCTAGCCCTGAACCTAAGGATATTAGGTTCTGGCCATGGATCCCATGGCACAGGTTCGCGGCATCGAATCCGGAAGGACTCCCCTCATGAGACCGCTCACCGAGCAGGACATCCGCGACTGCTTCGTCAACTGCTCCAAGGGGGAGGCCAAGCGACTGACCTTGCCCCGTGACCTCGGCGAACGCCCCTGGGAGGACCTGGACTTCCTCGGCTGGCGGGATCCGGGAGCGCCCGACCGCAGCTACCTGGTCACCGAGCGGGACGACCGGCTCGTCGGCGTCGCCCTGCGCTTCCAGGCCTCGCAGCGCGGCTTTCTGCACCGCAGCATGTGCTCGCTGTGCCTGACCACGCATCCCGGTGGCGGCGTGACACTGATGACCGCGAGGAAGGCGGGGTCGGCGGGCCGCGAGGGCAACTCGGTCGGCCTGTACATGTGCACCGATCTGGCCTGTTCGCTGTATGTGCGGGGCAAGAGGACGCCGGAGTCCGGCGGCCGGTTCGAGGAGAGCCTGACCACGGAGGAGCAGATCGCCCGTACGACCGGCAACCTCTCCGCGTTCATCGACAAGCTGTACGCCTGACGGACATCGGCGAGCTGTGTCCGAGCCGTGCACGACGGCGTCCCGGCCGCGCCGGCGGCGAGCGGCAGCGGGCCGAGCGGCGTCGGGGGGCAGCCTCGCGCAGGCGTCGGCCACGACGTCCAGGGCCTCCTCCAGCTCCGTCACCCGGTCGCCGTACAGGGCGTCGGCAGTCCGGGACGGGTCCACGTTCGACTCGTGCGAGGAACGGGAACAGGCCAAGGGATGCACCACGTACGGAAGTGGACCACGGGACTGCTGGGCCTGCTGCGGCACCGCAGGGAGCCGGTGGTCGTCCAGACGCTGCGCTCGGCGACGGCGGCGACGATCGCCTATGTCGTCGCGCTGCGGCTGAGCCCCGAGCCGGCCCCGCTGACCGCACCGCTGACCGCGCTGCTGGTGGTCCAGGTGACCTTCTACGCCACCCTCACCAACGGCATCCGCCGGGTGAACTCGGTGGTGGCGGGGGTCCTCGTCGCGATCGCGTTCAGCGTGCTGGTGGGGCTGACCTGGTGGAGTCTCGCGCTGCTGATCGTGGCCTCGCTGGCCGTGGGGCACCTGGTCCGGGTCGACGAGTACGTCGCCGAGGTGGCGATCAGCGCCATGCTGGTGCTCGGGGTCACCACCGTCGGGTTCACCGCCTGGGCGCGCATCGTGGAGACACTGATCGGCGCCGTCGTCGGGACGGCGTGCAATCTGCTGCTCCCGCCCCCGGTGTGGGTGGACAAGGCGGGCCACTCGATCGAGGACCAGGCGCGCCGGGTCCGGCAGTTGATGCTGCGGATGGGTGAGGAGGCGGCCGGCCGGATCTCCTGGGAGCGGGCGGCCGAGCGGCTGCACGAGGCCCGTCGGCTGGACCACCACATCACGCAGGTGGACGCGTCGCTGCGGCAGGCCGAGGACAGCCTGCGACTCAATCCGCGGGTCAGGGAGGGGCTGCTGCACCGGGTGGTGCTGCGCACCGGCCTGGACACGCTGGAGATCTGCACGGTGGTCCTGCGGGTGCTCGCCCGCACCTTCACGGACCTCGCGAAGGCCCGCGGCGCCGAGGAGCTGTTCCCGCCCCGGGTGGGGGCCACCGTGGAGCAGCTGCTGTCGGAGATCGCCGACGCGGTGGTCAGCTTCGCGGTCCTGGTCACGACCCATCTGAGCGAGAACGCCGAGTCGGCGGAGGCCCGGCTGACCGCAGAGCTGCACACGGCGGCCGGCACCCGGGACCGGCTGGCCGAGCTGCTCCGGGAGGAGATCGGCAAGGACCCGGCGCACTGGCAGCTGTACGGGGCCGTGCTGACCGAGGCGACCCGGATCATCGACGAGCTGAACACCGAGCACCGTACCCGCCGGCTGCTGGAGGAGCTGGACCGGGTCTCGCAGGAGCAGCGGGCCAAGCTGCCGCGGATGACCCGGCTGCGTGAGCGGATCGGCGTGCAGGACGAGCTGTGGCGCAACCGTGTGGGGTTCGGCGGGCGTTCTTGGTGACGGGACGCCGGGCGGGCCCGGCGCGGACGGGAGACACGCCGACCACGCCCCCACGGGAGGAGCCGTGAGGACGGTCAGGCGATGACACCGAGCAGCGCCCGGGCACACAGGTCGCGCACCTGCTCGCGGGTCAGCTCGCCGTCGCGCAGCCACTCCAGGCACACGGCGGTGGTGAAGGCGAGCCAGCCGCGCACGGCCAGACGGACCTGCGGGGCGCTCTCGAAGGCGGGCCCGAACTCGGGGTCGGCGGCCAGCGCCGCGAGGATCTGCTGCTCCTGGGCGGCCAGCGCCCGCTGGTAGACCCGGCGCACCGCCTGGTCGCCTGCCGCGTCGGCGCGGTGGAAGGCACGAAAGCCGTGCGCGTGCGCCCGGACGTACCCGAGGTAGGTGTCCAGGCCGGCGGTGAGCTGCTCGCGCACGGGCACGCCGGGCACCGCCGCCGTCATGCGCAGCATCCGCTCGCTCTCGCGCTCGACGACCGCCGCGAAGAAGTCCCGCTTGGTCGGGAAGTAGTGGTACAGCAGGCCCCGGGACACCCCGGCGATCTCGGCGACCTGCTCGATCCAGACGTCGTCGTACGGATTCTCCGAGAACAGCCTCGCGCCTACCGACAGCAGCTGCTCACGGCGCTCCTCGGTACTGAGTCGGCGCCGGGCGCGTTCCCCCTGGTTCGCGGGCATGACGCCACTTTACTTGACGTGGGTTCAACAACCGGTCGACACTGGGAACGGCTATTGAACCCACGTACAACACGTCCGTTGGACCAAGGTTGGATCAAGGGAGATCGGCGTCATGGCGGACACGACGGACACCGGGCTGCCGAAGGGCTTCCGGAGCGCCGAGCAGGGCTGGCCCGAGCTGCACCGCATCCCGCACCCACCGCGCCGGCTGCCGCTGCTCGGCGACGTCGTCGGCGTCGACCGGCGCAGGCCGCTGCAGGACTCCATGCGGTTCGCACGCGACCTGGGGCCGATCTTCCGGCGGCGGGTCTTCGGCAAGGAGTTCGTGTTCGTGTGGGGTGCGCGGCTGGTCGCCGACCTGGCCGACGAGTCCCGGTTCGCCAAGCACGTCGGCCTGGGCGTGGCCAACCTGCGGCCGGTCGCCGGGGACGGTCTGTTCACCGCCTACAACCACGAGCCCAACTGGCAACTGGCACACGACGTCCTGGCGCCGGGCTTCAGCCGGGAGGCCATGGAGGGCTACCACGGCATGATGCTGTCGGTCGCCGGCCGGCTGACCGACCACTGGGACCGCGAGGCGGCGGCCGGACGCACGGTGGACGTGCCCGGGGACATGACCAAGCTGACCCTGGAGACGATCGCGCGGACCGGGTTCGGGCACGACTTCGGTTCCTTCGAGAGGGACCGCCCCCACCCCTTCGTCACCGCGATGGTCGGCACCCTCACCTACGCCCAGCGTCTGAACAGCGTTCCCACGCCGCTCGCCCCGCTGCTGCTGCGCACCGCAGCCCGCCGCAACGCGGCCGACATGGCCCACCTGAACAGGACGGTCGACGACCTGGTCGCGGAGCGGCGGCGCACCGGCCGCGGGGACGGCGACCTGCTGGACCGCATGCTGGAGACGACACACCCGGAGACGGGCGAGAAACTGTCGGCGGAGAACGTCCGCAAGCAGGTGATCACGTTCCTGGTCGCGGGCCACGAGACCACCTCGGGCGCGCTCTCCTTCGCCCTGTACTACCTCGCCCTGCACCCCGAGGTCACCGCCCGGGCCCGGGCAGAGGTGGACCGTGTCTGGGGCGACACGGCACGGCCCGGCTACGACCAGGTCGCCAAGCTGCGGTACGTCCGCCGGGTGCTGGACGAGTCCCTGCGCCTGTGGCCGACCGCCCCGGCCTTCGCCCGCGAGGCCCTGCGGGACACCGTGCTGGCCGCTGACCACCCGATGCGCCGGGGCGCGTGGGCGCTGGTCCTGACACCCATGCTGCACCGCGATCCGGAGGTCTGGGGCGAGGACGCCGAGCGCTTCGACCCGGACCGCTTCGACGCGAAGTCGGTACGGGCCAGGCCCCCGCACACCTTCAAGCCGTTCGGCACCGGAGCGCGGGCCTGCATCGGCCGCCAGTTCGCCCTGCACGAGGCGGCCCTGGTCCTCGGTCTGCTGCTGCGCCGCTACGACCTGATCGCCGACCCCGCGTACCGGCTGAGCGTCACCGAGCGGTTGACGGTGATGCCGGAGGGGCTGCGGCTCGGGCTGGAGCGGCGCGACCGGCGCCAGGCGGCGCGGGACGGTGCCGCAGACCCGGCTGCCGCCGCCGCGGGAGCGCGGGAAACCACGGCCGGCCCGCGCACGGACGACGACCGCTCGTGTCCCTCACATGCGGTGGCCGTCCCGGCGGAGCACTCGGCGTCAGCCGACCGCTGTCCAGTGCACCGGCCGGGCGACTGACGCGGGCAGCCGGGTCCCGGCGTTCCCGCGCGCAGCGTCGATCTGGGGCTGGGTGAGGAAGAACGCGCCGGTGAGGTCCGCGTCGCTCAGGTCGGCGTTCCGCAGATCGGCGCCGATCATGTCCGCGCCGCGCAGATCGGCGCCGGTGAGGTCGGCGGCGATCAGACAGGCGCCGCGCAGGCTCGCCCCGCGCAACTCGGCGCCCCGCAGCCGGGCCCCGATCAGATCGGCGCCCCGGTGGTCCTTGCCGTTGCGCTTCCTGCCGCCCCGTGCCCCGCCGGCGTCGGCCCGGGCCAGCTCGCCGGTCCGGGCCAGCTCGCCGGTCCGCAGCAGCAGCACGTTGACCCGCTGCCGGTGCGCGGCCACGTCCAGCGCCACCAGTGCCTCGGGGGCCTGCCGGGTCAGCCGCTCGGTCTCCTCCAGCGCCCGCCGCAGCTCGGGGTGGACCGGGCGGGCGGCGGGCAGGGCGAGCGCCTCGGTCAGGTACCACAGCAGTTCGTGCAGCTGCCGTACGACCGGGAACACGTCGAACATCCGCCGGGCGTGCTCCTTGGGACCCGTACGCCAGTCCTGCCCGCCGAAGGTGAGCTGCGAGACCTTCTGCCCGGCACCGAAGCAGTCATAGACCGTGCATCCGGCGAACCCCTTCTTCCGCAGGTCGGCGTGGATGCCGCAGCGATGGTCGGCCCGGAGGCTGGGACACGGTTTCCCTGCGGGCTTGTCCCTCGCGAAGTCCGCGGAGGCGGCGAAGGGCAGGGCGACACAGCACAGCCCGAAGCAGCGCGCGCAGTCCCCGCGCAGCTCGGGAAGGCCCGCTGACCGATCCGGCATGCGGGCCAGCCTACCGGGCCGTCCGGTCCGGGCCGCTCCCACCGCCTCGGGGGCCGGGGCGCGGTACATGGTCGCGCACCGGCCGCGCGAGCGCCACCGGTGCGCAGTCCGGGGCCGCCGGACGAGCCCGGCTTCACCCGTCCGGCCCACGCGAGATCGCCGCCCCGCGCCGGAAGGCCTTCAGTCGTGTGTGAGGAGCGATGCTCGAACCTTTCCGCAGCAAAGGAGCCGTTCATGCCCAGCACGCCCCAGCTCGCCCTGGCCGCCGCGCTGAGCGGTGCGGCGCTCGCCGTCCAGATCCTGGCCGGCGCCGCCCCGTCCACGGCCGCCGCGAGTCCGTCGCCGTCGCCCACCTTCCAGGTCGGCGAAGCCGTGCCACCGTCCAGCGCGAGCCTCCCGTCCTGCACCACCAGCGTCGACAACACCTACGTGCTGATCTCCGAGGGACGCGCCGTCGTGGTCTCCGGCACCGGTCATATCGTGCAGCAGATCCTTTCCCCCGGAGGGGCGTACGACGACGGCACGGTGCAGCTGCGCTTCAACACGGACGGCAAGAGCATCACGTACACGCCGCAGGGCGAGACGCGAGCCGTCACCCAGGTGTGCACGCCGGCCCGGTAGGGCTCAGCGGCCGAACACCTCGAAAGCCACCGCCGAAGCGCCGCCGAAGCGCTCGGCGGTGGCTGCCGTCCGCGCGGTCAGGAAGTCATGGGCGCGGGTCTCGGCGTCCTGGTCGGTCAACGCCTCGATGCGGGTGCGGGATTCGAGCAGCGAGCGCACCGCACGCTCCGGGCCGGGCTCGGCGTCGACCGCGTGGGTGGGACGGCTCGCGTCACACCTCGTCGCGTGCCATCGCCAGCAGGCGGTCCAGCACCCGTGGCGCGCCTGTGCGCAGGCCGTCGTGTTCGTACTCGTTCGTGATCCAGGTGCGCAGGCCGCGGACGGCGCGGGCGGTCTCCAGGGAGTGGGCGGTGTCGACGTACATGTCGTCGTGGTAGACGGCGGCCACGACCGGCACCTCGTTGGCGGCGAGGCGGGCGGGGTCGTACAGGGGCGTCCAGTCGGTGCGGGCGGCGAGCAGATCGGCGGTCTCGCGCAGGGGCCGCAGGGCCGGGTCGGCGTCGAACATCCAGGGGTGGACCGTCTCGCCGGTGAACAGCACCGGTGCGTCGCCCGCGAGCGCCTTGGCCGCGTCGAACTGCGGGAACTCGGCGCGGATCCGCTCGGCGGACCAGGCGGTCGGGCGGGTGTCCTGGCCGTAGATCGCCTCGTGGACGAGGGCGTACAGGGGGTGGCCGGCGTAGGACAGCAGGGACTGGGCCTGTTCCTGGAAGGCGTCGGACAGCTCCGGGCCGGCCGGTGTACGCACGAAGGCGTCCTCCAGCAGGTGATGCAGCCGGTGGCTGCCGTCGCCCGTGCCGAGCATCAGGCCGAGCGACTGGAACGCCTCGACCGTGAAGCGGTAGCCGTTCGGAAGGGTCACCTCGTGGGTGAGGAGGTGGTCGGCGATGTGGCGGGCCCGCTCGATGTCCTGCGGGTACCGGGCGTAGTGCGCGGTGACCTTGCGTTCGACGCGCGGGTAGGCCGCGCGGTAGACGTCGTCGGCGTGCGCGTGCAGGGAGGGCAGACCTCCGGTGATGACGGCGGCGTCCAGGCCCTCGGGGGCCAGGGAGAGGTACGACACCGTGCAGAAGCCGCCGAAGCTCTGGCCGAGCACGGTCCACGGGGCACCGCCGGTGACCTGACGGCGGACGGTCTCGCAGTCCCGGACGATCGAGTCGGCGCGGAAACGGGTCAGGTAGTCGGCCTGCCCGGCGGGGCCGCCACGGAGCGGAAGCGTCTGCCGGGTGGCGGGCGTGGAACTGCCGGTGCCGCGCTGGTCGAGCAGCAGCACCCGGTAGTCCTTCAGGGCCCGGTCGAGCCAGGCCTGACGTCCGACGAAACGATTCGCCCCGAAGCCCGGGCCGCCCTGGAGGTAGAGCAGCCAGGGCAGCTCCCGCCCGGCCTTGTCGCTCGCGACCACTTCCCGGGCGTACAGCTCGATCGTCTCGCCGTCCGGCCGGGCGTGGTCGAGAGGCACGACGAAACGGCGGTCGGTGAGGATGACGCCGGGCTGGCGGTAGCTGAGACTCAACGGGGCTCCCGGGACGGACGACACGGACGGGACCCAGTTCAGCACATCACCGGGCGCGGGCCGAGACCCGGGATCACCGATTCTGCTGAACGGCGGTTCAGCGGGCGGCGAGGCTGGAGCGGCGCACCACGAGTTCCGGCTGGAGCACCACCCGGCGGTGTTCGTGCGTGCGCCCGCCCTCGCCCTGTTCGGTCTCCTCCAGCAGCAGCTCGGCGGCGAGGGCGCCCATCGTGACAGCGGGCTGCCGCACCGAGGTCAGTGGTACGGCGGCCGCCGCCGCGAACTCGATGTCGTCGTAGCCGACGATCGCCAGGTCGTCGGGGACCGCGACGCCCGCCGCGTACATGGCCTGCAGGACGCCCAGGGCGAGGAGGTCGTTGGCGCAGAACACGGCGGTGGGGCGGTCGGCGAGGCCGAGCAGCCGGGCGCCGGCGTCCCGGCCGGCGGCCACGTCGAGACGTTCGGAGGGCAGTTCGCGCAGCGCCTCGGGGCCGAGCCCGGCCTCGGCGAGGGCGTTCAGCGCGCCGGTGCGGCGGTCGCGCACCTGGTTGAGGCCGGGCGGTCCGCTGACATAGGCGATGGACCCGTGCCCGGCTTCGACCAGATGACGCACGGCGAGCGCGCCGCCGGCCACGTCGTCCACGGACACCGAGCACTCGGTGGTGCCCTCGGCGACCCGGTCGACCAGCACGAACGGGATGCCGTGCCGACGGAACGCGTCGATGTTCCGGCCGGTGGCGTCGGCCGGGGTCAGCAGCACCCCGCGCACCCGCTGCTCGGCGAAGAGGGCCAGGTACTCGGCCTCCTCGCCCGCGTTCTGGGCGCTGTTGCACACCATCACGCCCAGTCCCGCGTCGCGGGCCGCCCGCTCCGCGCCACGCGCCACGTCCACGAAGAACGGGTTGCCCATGTCGAGCACGAGCAGACCCATGATCCGGCTGCGGCCCGCGCGCAACTGGCGTGCGGACTCGCTGCGGACATAACCGAGCCGGTCGATCGCCGACAGCACCCGCGCCCGGGTCTCGCTGGCGACGGTGTCCGGGCGGTTGATGACGTTCGACACCGTGCCCACCGACACTCCGGCGGCTCGGGCGACGTCCTTGATACCCACCGACTGGGCCATCGGGCGGAGACCTCCAGGGGACTGTGGGGCGGCGGGACGACCTTCACATTACCGTCATGACGGCAGCGCGAAGTCGGCCACGTGGAGGGGGGACGGCGTGGTGCCGGTGGACTTCTCCTGGTACATGAAGGACAGGACATTGTCCTCATGGACCCGCGTCTCGTCGATCACCACTTCACCGAAGGCGTTCAGGTCACCGCCGTCGTACAGCAGGGTCCAGTCGGTGTACCCGGAGGCCCGGGAGGCGGCGGCGACCCGCCCGAACGGAAGGACCGCGTAGGCGTTGTCGTGCCGGTCCAGGACGAGTCCGGTGCGCTGGCTGGAGTCGAGCGGGACGGGGATCTCGGTCTTCCGCCAGGCTCCGGAGGCGTCCTTGCGGAGGTGGAAGGCCCGCCCGTGGGCGGTGCGCTCGGAGACGTAGTCCCTGGTGCACGGGCCGAAACGGCCGGGTACGTGACTGATGATCGCGTGCGGCCGGCCGGCCGAGTCGGTCGTCTGGCTCTCCTGGTTCATCAGGCAGTGGTCGGGGCCGAGCGGGTCCACCACCACTCCAGGAGTGTGCACGGCGACCTTCTGGGGGCCTCCGGTCCTGCCCACGACCGCGCCGGTGTCGTCGCGCCAGGTCCGGCCGCGGTCGTCGGAGCGGACATAACCGGTGTCATGATTGGTCAGACCGCCGGCGCCGCACATCACGGACGCGCTCCGCTCGCGCCACGTGAAGAACGCGTGCAGCCGGCCGTGGACGTCGTAGTCGACGCCGTGCAGGTACATGTTGCGGGCGGTGCTGGACCCGTGCGCGCTGGTGTAGGTGCCCGCCGAACCGGTCCACTCCCCCAGGGCCGTCCACGTCGAACCGTCGTACTCCGCGAGGGCGTTGCGGCCGTCGCCGGAGATCCCGGCCCGGTAGCTGAGCTGCAGGCCCCCGTCGGGGGCGGGGACGAACTGCGGATAGGTGAACTCGGGCGTGAGCGCGAGTGCGTCGAGCGTGGTGCGCACGGGCCCGAAGGCGGCCGGAGTCCACGGCCGGTCGGTATCGAGGAGCCCGGCGACGGACCTCACGTAGAAGAAGCCGTCGCTGTGCGCGTCCATGACGATGTGCAGCCGGCCGTCGACGCGGGAGACGCCCATCGAGATCACGTTGTGGGAGTCGTCGCTCTTGAGGCTGTGGCCGAGCGTCACCGAGGACCACCGGTCCGCACCGGGGCCGCGGCGGGCGACGGTCGCACGGCGGTCGGCCGCGTACCAGGCCGCGTACTGCCGGCCCCGGTGGGTGAACAGGCCGCTCTTCTGGAAGGAGTTGGTGTTGACCAGGCCGTCGTACGACACGAAGTACAGGGCCCGGGCATCGAGGAGGGTACGACCGAGCCAGGTGATCTCAGGGGCCGGGTGTCTGCTGCCGACGGCGGTCATGACAGGTGGAACACCTCCGTGAGGGCTTTCATGGCCTCGGCGGGCCGGGCGCCGTCCAGCGACTCGAAGAACGGCGCCATCTCCGCCTGCCAGCGGGCGTTGACCTCGGTTGCTTCCATCGCGGCCCGGGTCGCGACGAAGTCGTCCGTCTCCAGATGGCCGACCAGCAGCCCGTCCTCGCGCAGGAACAGCGAGTGGTTGTGCCAGCCGGTCGCCCTCAGGGCGTCGAGCATCTCCGGCCGGACGGCGGCGTGCCGCTCACGGTACTCGTCGAGACGGTCCTCCCCGACCTTCAGCAGAAAGCACATCCGTTGCATCCACAACCCCCGGGACCCTGGGCCTGGCCGACCATTCCCGTCCGCCGCGCGACGCCGTGCACGCTCCCCCAACTGCCTCAAGGGCGTGGGAGGTGCCCCCCACTCACCGCACCGGCCCCGGACCCGAGTACGTCCGGTACGAGGGCCTGGGGCCGGCACGCCGACAGCACGCACCGGACGCCGCTCCTTGACGGGCACACGTTGCCCGCCGCGGCACTAGAAGTCGAACCGGCCGATGTTCTTCGCGTCGGACACGGTCGGCTTGCCGAGGGTGATCACGCCGTCCTTGCCGATCGCAGTCCGGTGAGGCCGATGTTGCGCTCGATGGACATGTCCGTCGCCAGGCCCTGGGCGCGCCGGTCCTCGGGGACCAGGGCGAGCCCGGCCGCCATGGCGGTGGACGGGGCGCCTTGGTCAGCCGGCGTCCCTCGACCTCGACCTCACCGGCGTCCCAGCGGTCGATGCCGAAGACGGCCCGCGCGACCTCGGTGCGGCCCGCGCCGACGAGCCCGGCGAGGCCGACGATCTCGCCGTGCCGCACCTCGAAGGACACGTCGGTGTAGACGCCCTCGCGGGTCAGTCGCCGTACGCTCAGGGCGACGTCGCCCGGCCGCACGTCCTGCTCGGGGTACAGCTCGTCGAGGTCGCGGCCGACCATGCGCCGTACCAGATCGTCCTCGGTCATGCCGTCGATGGGCTCGCTGGAGATCCAGGCGCCGTCGCGCAGCGTGGTGACCCGCCGGCAGAGCTCGAAGATCTCCTCCAGGCGGTGGGAGATGAACAGTACGGCGGCGCCCTGTTCGCGCAGGGTGCGCACGACGCCGAAGAGCCGGGCGACCTCGCTGCCGGTGAGGGCGGCGGTCGGCTCGTCCATGATCAGGACTCGTGCGTCGAAGGAGAGCGACTTGGCGATCTCCACGAGCTGCTGGTCGGCGATGGACAGGCCACGCGCGGGGCGGTCGGGATCGAGTTCGACCCCGAGCCGCTTCATCAGGGCGGCCGTGGCCGCGCGGGTGGCCTTGTGGTCGATCCGGCCGAGCGCGCGCCGCGGCCGGCGGCCCATGAAGATGTTCTCGGCGATCGACAGATCGGGAAAGAGCGTGGGTTCCTGATAGATCACGGCAATGCCGGCGTCGCGGGCGTCGCCGGGTCCGTGGAAGACGACGGGCTCGCCGTCGAGCAGCACCTGGCCGACGTCCGGCCGGTGCACCCCGGCGAGGGTCTTGATGAGGGTCGACTTGCCCGCGCCGTTCTCGCCGGCAAGAGCGTGCACCTCGCCGGGCAGCAGTTCCAGGGAGACGTCCCTGAGGGCGCGTACGGCACCGAAGGACTTGGAGACGCCCTTCAGCGCCAGCACCGGCGCCGGCCCCGTGTCAGGCGGGTGGGTCATGTCAGGCTCCTCGACGACACCGACCGAAGGGCCCCGAGGGCCTCCACCAGGGTCGTGAAAGGTTTCAACCGGATTGCCGGGACCGTAGGCACCACGGCCATGTCACGTCAATGGGTCCGGGTCGAAAAACTTTCGATAGCCAAAGGTCGCGACCGAGTCACGGGCAACAGGGTCGGTCGGAGCGCTTGACACCCAGCCGGAGGACTCATAGCTTGCGTTTCTGAATCGTTTCATACCGCCGTGTCGTTACGACCGCCATCACCAGGAGCCCCGCAGTGACCGACCTCGTCGCGGTGAAGGCCGCGCTCAGGACCCAGGCCGTCGAGACGCCGTCATGGGCGTACGGGAACTCGGGAACCCGGTTCAAGGTGTTCGCCCAGCCCGGCGTGCCGCGCGATCCCTGGGAGAAGCTGCAGGACGCGGCGAAGGTCCACGAGTTCACCGGCGTGGCCCCGACGGTCGCCCTGCACATCCCCTGGGACAAGGTCGACGACTACGCCGCCCTCGCCAAGTACGCCGAGGAGCGCGGGCTGAGACCGGGGGCGATCAACTCCAACACCTTCCAGGACGACGACTACCGACTCGGCAGCGTCTGCCACGCGGATCCGGCCGTCCGGCGCAAGGCGGTCGATCATCTGCTGGAGTGCGTCGACATCATGGACGCCACGGGCTCCAGGGAC
The DNA here is from genome assembly GCF_059510455.1 of Streptomyces sp. NTD91. Lineage (NCBI taxonomy): Bacteria > Bacillati > Actinomycetota > Actinomycetes > Kitasatosporales > Streptomycetaceae > Streptomyces > Streptomyces sp. NTD91. Next base: position 13,924 of record NZ_JCAJZW010000049.1, on the reverse strand, counting down.
CTGAAGCTGTGGTTCGCCGACGGCACGAACTATCCCGGCCAGGACGACATCCGGGAGCGGCAGGACCGGCTCGCCCAGGCGCTGGCCGACGTGTACGAGCGACTCGGGGAGGGGCAGCGCATGCTGCTGGAGTACAAGCTCTTCGAACCGGCCTTCTACTCCACCGACGTCCCCGACTGGGGCACGGCCTACGCCCACTGCCTCAGGCTCGGCGACAAGGCCCAGGTCGTCGTGGACACCGGGCACCACGCGCCCGGCACCAACATCGAGTTCATCGTCGCCACCCTGCTGCGGGAGGGTAAACTCGGCGGTTTCGACTTCAACTCCCGCTTCTACGCCGACGACGACCTCATGGTCGGCGCCGCCGACCCGTTCCAGCTCTTCCGGATCATGTACGAGGTCGTCCGGGGTGGCGGGTTCACCTCCGAGGTCGCCTTCATGCTCGACCAGTGCCACAACGTCGAGGCGAGGATCCCGGCGATCATCCGGTCGGTCATGAACGTGCAGGAGGCCACGGCGAAGGCACTCCTCGTCGACCGGGAGGCGCTCGCGGCCGCGCAGCGCGAGGGCGACGTGCTCGGGGCGAACGCGGTGCTGATGGACGCGTACAACACGGATGTACGGCCCCTGCTGGCCGTGGTGCGGGAGGAACTGGGCCTGGACCCCGACCCGGTGGGCGCGTACCGGCGTTCCGGCTGGGCCGAGAGGATCTCCGAGGAACGGGTCGGGGGTCGGCAGGCGGGCTGGGGGGCCTGATCGGACCTGCGGCGGGCTCGGGCCCGGCCGGGGCACGAAAGGCACGGGCCTGATCGGGACTCGGCCAGGGCGGGCCCGGTCAGGGGTCACGGACAGCCTCGGCGTCCGAGCCGAGGACACGCGCGGCGATGTCGCCGGCCCGCTCGGGGGTCGCAGTCGATCACGTGGTACGCGGTGAACTGCTGGGGGGTGCCGGTGAGCGGGCCGCCGTCACGGACGGTCCTCGCAGGGTGTCCCGCGGGTGGGCCAGGCCGGCCCCCTGTGCATCTCCCCGGTGCCCCAGGTCCCGAGCGCCTCGTGCCGACGGAACACCTCCGCCCGTTCGGCCGCCGTCATCTGTCGGTCACCGCGGGATCGGTGCACCCGAGCGCCCTGCGCCTCATGCCGCCGCCTCGGCCGCGGGAGCCACCGCGAGGGCCGCACGGACCAGTGCCGCCGTGGCGGTCGAGCGGGACTGCTGGGGCCAGGCGATGGACAGGGCGGCCGGGGGCGCGTCCGGGATCCGGCGATAGACGACACCCGGACGGGGGTAGCGGGTGGTGACCGATTCGGGGAGCAGCGTGACCACCTCGCCCAGTTCGACGAGGGCGACCAGTTGGGGCAGGTCGGCGATGCCGTGCCGCGCCACGATCGCGTCGAGGTAGCGGGGCAGGCTGTCGGGGCTGCCCGCATCGACGCCGGGCAGGGCGAGGTCGGCGAGGGCGAGGTGGCTGCGGGCGGTGAGGGGGTGGGTGGCCGGGAGCGCGGCGAGACGGGGTTCGACGGCCAGCCTTTCGGCATCCAGGCCCGTGTGGTCGAACGGCTCGTAGACCAGGGCCGCGTCGGCCTCGCCCGCGCGCAGCAGCCGTGTCTGCTCGCGCCAGCCGGAGAGACGGACGGTGACGGGCCTGGCCCCGCGCTCGGTGGCGTAGCGGGCCAGGAGGGGTTCCAGCAGGCCCGCGTCCCCGTCGGCCTTGACTGCCAGGACGAGCTTGGGCTCCGGGCCGGCCGCCCGCTGGGCCCGCCGGCAGGCGGCGTGCAGCGCGTCGAGGGCGATCCTGGCCTCCTCCAGCAGGACGGTGCCGGACGGGGTGAGGGCGACGCTGTGTGTGGTGCGCTCGAAGAGGGTGACGCCCAGGTCGGTCTCCAGCTTGCGGATGGCGCGGGACAGGGGCGGGGCGGAGATGCCCAGCCGCTCGGCGGCTCGGGTGAAGTTGAGTTCCTCCGCGACGGCGACGAAGTAGCGCAGTGCCCGGGACTCCATGACCTGGCACCTCCGTTCGGTATGTCCCAGAGGGTAACAAGCCGGATCCAGCGGGTCCTTCCGTGCCGTGGACGCCCCGGCGCAGGATCGACGCACACGGCCGCCCGGTGCGCCGGCCGATGCCGCCGGACACCGACGGCCTCTTCCCCCGACCCCCTTGGAGCTGTTTCATGCTTGTCATCACCACCCCGACCGGTCAGATCGGCCGACAGGTCGTCGACCGCCTCCTCGACGCCGGCCGGCCGGTCCGGGTGATCGCGCGCGATCCGGACCGGCTCGCCCCGGACGTGCGCGAGCGGGTCGAGGTCGTCCAGGGTTCGCATCACGACCATGAGGTCGTCCTGAAGGCGTTCGCGGGCGCGGATGCCGTGTTCTGGCTGGTGCCGCCGGACCCGAGCGCCCCGAGCGTCGGGAACCACGTCCTGGATCCCACGCGGTCGGCGTGCGAGGCGATCCGCGGCCAGGGCGTTCGGCGGGTCGTCGCGGTGTCGAGCATGGGCCGGGGAATCGGCAGGAACGCCGGCCACCTGTCGGCGGCCCAGGCCGGCGAGGACCTGATCAGGGCCACCGGCGTGCGGTTCCGGGCGCTTCGGCCTCCGGCCTTCATGGAGAACCTGCTCCGGAGCCTCGACACCGTCAGGCAGCAGGGCGCGATCTTCTGGCCGCATCCCGCGGACCGTACCTTCGCCCTCGTCGCCACCCGGGACGTCGCCGCGCGGGCCGCCGGGTTCCTGCTGGACGACTCGTGGAGCGGCCAGGAGACGGTGCCCGTGGTCAGCCCGGACTCCCTGACGCCCGCCGGCATCGCGCGGATCGTCGCAAAGGTGCTGGAGCGGCCCGTCCGCTACCAGGAGGTGCCAGTCGAGGCGTACCGGGCCACGATGCTGGAGCACGGCGCGAGCGAGGCCTGGGCGCAAGGCCTGGCGGACATGGCCGTGGCCCAGAACCGGGGCGCCTACGACGAGGAGCACCGCACCGCCCTCCCTGGTCCGACCGGGTTCCGTCAGTGGTGCGAGGAGGTGCTCAGGCCCGCGTACCTGGGTGAGCATCCCGCCGTGTGATCACTCGGGTCGGTGCAGGGGTGCCGGTTCGCGAGTGGCGGCCGGGTGGGAGGTGCGGCCGGCGGAAAGTGCGGTGGCCATCCGGCGGTGGGAACCGGGTGCGGACGGCTCGCCGTCCCCCGCGTGCCGGCCCGCGTCCTCCGCTGCGCCGATCGGCGTCGTACCCGCGGGCCCGGCGGCGAGCCGGAGGCCGGGCCGGCACGCGGGGCGCGCCCACCGCTCGGCGGCATCGCGCCGTTGGTACCCCTGAAGTGGGTTGTGAATCGTTTCATAGCACTTGTCGAACACGGCACAGCACCCCGAGGGCCCCGAGAAGAAGACACCGACACCCATCTACCACCGACAGTCGGATACGCCCACATCTTGACGACGCGGCCTGCAGGCCACTAGGTTCCTGAAACGATTCAACCTTGCATTCCCGACGACACGAGGAAGAGAACCGCTCATGGCACCCCACCCCGAAGCCGCCGCCCTGCTGGCCCGGTCCCATCGGCTAGGCTCCGATCCCCGTAACACCAACTACGCAGGCGGCAACGCCTCGGCGAAGGGCACCGGCATCGACCCGGTGACCGGCGGCGATGTCGAGCTGATGTGGGTGAAGGGGTCGGGTGGTGACCTCGGGACGCTCACCGAGGCCGGACTCGCCGTACTGCGGCTGGACCGGCTGCGGGCGCTGAAGGGCGTGTACCCGAGCGTCGGCCACGAGGACGAGATGGTCGCGGCCTTCGACTACTGCCTGCACGGCAAGGGCGGGGCGGCCCCCTCCATCGACACGGCCATGCACGGGCTCGTCGAGGCCGCGCACGTCGACCATCTGCACCCGGACTCCGGCATCGCGCTGGCCTGCGCGGCCGACGGGGAGAAGCTGACCGCCGAGTGTTTCGGCGACACGGTGGTCTGGGTGCCGTGGCGGCGGCCCGGATTCCAGCTGGGTCTGGACATCGCAGCGGTGAAGGAGGCCAACCCGCAGGCCATCGGGTGTGTTCTCGGCGGCCACGGGATCACCGCGTGGGGTGAGACCTCCGAGGAGTGCGAGCGCAACTCGCTGCACATCATCCGCACCGCCGAGGCGTTCCTCGCCGAGCGCGGCAGGACGGAGCCCTTCGGGCCGGTGCTCGAGGGGTACGAGGCTCTCCCCGACGCCGAGCGGCGGGAGCGGGCGGCCGCCCTGGCGCCGTACGTCCGGGCCGTCGCCTCCCAGGACAAGCCGCAGGTCGGTCACTTCACCGACACCGACACCGTCCTGGACTTCCTGGGTCGCACCGAGCATCCGCGGCTCGCCGCGCTCGGCACCTCCTGCCCCGACCACTTCCTGCGGACCAAGGTGCGGCCACTGGTGCTCGACCTGCCGCCGACCGCTCCGCTGGAGCGTGCCGTGACCCGGCTGAAGGAGTTGCACGCCGCCTACCGCGAGGAGTACGCCGCCTACTACGAGCGGCACGCGACCCCCGACTCCCCCGCCCTGCGCGGCGCCGACCCGGCGATCGTGCTGATCCCGGGCGTGGGCATGTACAGCTTCGGCAAGGACAAGCAGACGGCACGCGTGGCCGGGGAGTTCTACGTCAACGCCGTCAACGTCATGCGCGGCGCGGAAGCGGTGTCGACGTACGCGCCGATCGAGGAGTCGGAGAAGTTCCGCATCGAGTACTGGGCGCTGGAGGAGGCCAAGCTCCAGCGGATGCCGGAGCCGAAACCGCTGGCGGCCAGGGTGGCTGTGGTGACGGGGGCGGGCAGCGGGATCGGGAAGGCGATCGCCCAGCGGCTCGCCGCCGAGGGCGCCTGTGTGGTGGTCGCGGACCTCGACGGCGAGAGCGCCTCCCAGGTCGCCGAGGAGCTGGGCGGCCCGGACAGGGCGTTCGCGGTGACCGTCGACGTCACGTCCGAGGAACAGATCGCGCAGGCCTTCGAGTCGGCCGTGCTCGCCTTCGGCGGGGTCGACCTGGTCGTCAACAACGCGGGCATCTCCATCTCGAAGCCGTTGCTGGAGACGTCGGCGCGCGACTGGGACCTGCAGCACGACGTCATGGCCCGCGGTTCCTTCCTGGTCTCGCGGGAGGCGGCGCGGGTGATGATCGCCCAGGGGCTGGGCGGTGACATCGTGTACATCGCCTCCAAGAACGCCGTGTTCGCCGGGCCCGACAACATCGCCTACTCCGCGACCAAGGCCGACCAGGCCCACCAAGTACGGCTCCTGGCAGCCGAGTTGGGTGGACACGGCATCCGGGTCAACGGGGTCAACCCCGACGGTGTGGTGCGCGGATCCGGGATCTTCGCGGGCGGCTGGGGTGCGCAGCGGGCGGCGGTGTACGGGGTGCCGGAGGAGAAGCTGGGCGAGTTCTACGCCCAGCGGACGATCCTGAAGCGGGAAGTGCTGCCGGAGCACGTGGCCAACGCGGTGTTCGCCCTGACGGGCGGCGAGCTGACCCGCACCACCGGGCTGCACGTGCCGGTCGACGCCGGCGTCGCGGCCGCCTTCCTGCGGTGAGCGGACCCGTGAAGGCGTACGCCGCGGTCGATCTCGGCGCCTCCAGCGGGCGGGTGATGGTCGGCCGGGTGGGCCCGGACTCGCTGGAGCTGAGCGAGGCGCACCGGTTCCCCAACCGGCCGGTGCGGCTCGAAGAGGGACTGCGCTGGGACATCCTCGCGCTGTACGGCGGTGTGCTGGACGGGCTGCGGGCGGCGGGCCGGGTGGACTCGGTCGGCATCGACAGCTGGGCCGTGGACTACGGCCTGCTGGACGCCGACGGGTCTCTGCTGGGCAACCCGGTGCACTACCGCGACACCCGCACCGAGGGGGTCGCGGAGAAGGTGTGGGCGAGAGCGCCGGCCGAGGAGCTGTACGCGGCCACCGGACTGCAGTACGCCCCGTTCAACACCCTGTACCAGCTCGTGGCCGCCCGCCCCACCGCCCAATTCGGCCAGGCCCGGCGGCTGTTGCTCGTCCCGGACCTGATCTCGTACTGGCTCACCGGCGAACAGGGCACCGAGCTGACCAACGCCTCCACCACTCAGCTCGTCGATCCCCGGACGCGGACGTGGTCGTACGACGTCGCCGGCCGGCTCGGAATCGACCTGGGGCTGTTCGCGCCGTTGCGACGGCCCGGCGACGCGGCGGGCGTGCTGCGCCCCGAGGTGTTGGAGGAGACCGGGCTGACCGGTCCCGTGCCGGTGACGGCGGTCGGCTCGCACGACACCGCCTCGGCGGTGGCCGCGGTCCCGACCACCGGTGAGCGCTTCGCCTACATCTGCACGGGCACCTGGTCCCTGGCCGGTCTTGAGCTGACCGCTCCGGTGCTCACGCAGGAGAGCCGGGCCGCGAACTTCAGCAACGAGTTGGGGCTCGACGGCACGGTCCGGTATCTGCGCAACATCATGGGGCTGTGGCTGCTCCAGGAGTGCCGGCGTGCCTGGGGAGAGACGGATTTGGGGACGCTGCTGCGTGCGGCCGGCGGTGTGCCGGCGCTGCGCTCGGTGGTGGACGCCGGCGACGAGGGCTTCCTGGCGCCGGGGCGGATGCCGGAGCGGATCGCCGAGGCGTGCCGGGCGTCCGGGCAGCCGGTTCCGGTGACGCGGGCGGAGGTCACCCGGTGCATCCTGGACTCCCTCGCCCTCGCCCACCGGCGGGCCGTCGAGGACGCCCAGCGGCTCGCCGACCATCCGGTGGACGTGGTGTACGTCGTCGGCGGCGGCACCCGCAACGCGCTGCTGTGCCAGCTCACCGCCGACGCCTGCGGGCTGCCCGTGGTCGCCGGTGCCACGGAGGCGGCGGCCCTGGGCAACGTCCTGGTCCAGGCCCGCGCCCACGGGCTGGTCGGCGATCTGCCTGCGATGCGCGGGCTGCTCACGCGCACCCAGCCGCTGACCCGGTACACGCCCCGGGGCGACGCGACCCGCTGGCGGGAGGCCGAGGCACGGCTCGCCACCCGGTGAGCGGCGCCCCTCCCTTCGACGGTGTCCGCCGACTACCCTGCACTCGTCCGATGACCGATTCCGAGGAGCCGTGATGCGTGTCGCCCTGTTCCTGACCTGTGTCAACGACACGCTCTATCCGGACACGGGTCGCGCCGTGGTGAAACTGCTGACCAGACTGGGTGTCGAGGTCGACTTCCCGAGGGGCCAGAGCTGCTGCGGGCAGGCGCACTTCAACACCGGATACCGGCATGAGGCCGAGCCGCTGGCCCGGCACTTCTCCGATGTCTTCGGCGGGTACGAGGCGATCGTGACCCCGTCCGGGTCGTGCGGCGCCATGGTGCGGGAGCTGTATCCGCGGATGGGCGAGCGGGCGCGTGCCGAGGGGCGCGGGGACTCGCTGGCGCGGACGCTGGCGCCGGTGGTACCGAAGACGTACGAGCTGACGGAGTTTCTGGTGGACGTGCTCGGCGTGACGGACGTCGGGGCGTACTACCCGCACACGGTCACCTACCATCCCACCTGTCACGGGCTGCGCTCGCTCGGCCTGGGCGACCGGCCCCGGCGGCTGCTGGAGGCGGTCGAGGGCCTGGAGCTGGTGGAGCTGCCGGGGGCGGAGGAGTGCTGTGGCTTCGGCGGCACGTTCGCGGTGAAGAACGCGGAGGTGTCGGCGGCGATGGGCGCGGACAAGGTGCGCAACGCCGAGTCGACGGGGGCCGAGGTGCTGTGCGCGGCCGACAACTCGTGCCTGATGCACATCGGGGGCACCATGAGCCGGCTGAAGGTGGGCATGCGGCCGGTGCACATCGCGGAGATCCTGGCGAGCACGGAGGAGGAACCGGCGGCATGAGCGCAACGTTCGTCGGCATGCCGGCCTTCCCGAAGGCCGCGCACGAGGCCGTACACAATCCCACCCTGCGCGGCAATCTGCGGCACGCGACGCACACCATCCGCGCCAAGCGGGCCCGCGCGGTGGCCGAACTGGACGACTGGGCGGCGCTGCGTGAAGCAGGCCGCCGGATCAAGGAGCACACCCTGCGCCGTCTCGACCGGTATCTGGAGCAGTTGGAGGAGTCGGTCACGGCGGCGGGTGGCACGGTCCACTGGGCCGCGGACGCCGAGGAGGCCAACCGGATCGTCGCGGGCCTGGTGAAGGCGACCGGCGAGTCGGAGGTCGTCAAGGTCAAGTCGATGGCCACGCAGGAGATCGGGCTCAACGAAGCCCTGGAGGCCGAGGGCATCCGCGCCTACGAGACCGATCTCGCCGAACTCATCGTGCAGTTGGGCAAGGACCGGCCCTCGCACATCCTGGTGCCGGCCATCCATCGCAACCGGGGTGAGATCCGGGACATCTTCCGGTCGCAGATGGGGGCGTGGGGCCGGCCCGCGCCCGAGGGCTTGACCGACACACCGGCCGAACTCGCCGAGGCCGCCCGGCTGCACCTGCGGGAGAAGTTCCTGCGGGCCAGGGTCGGGATCTCCGGGGCCAACTTCATGGTCGCCGAGACCGGCACCCTCGTGGTGGTCGAGTCCGAGGGCAACGGGCGGATGTGCCTGACCCTGCCGGAGACGCTGATCTCGGTCGTGGGCATCGAGAAGGTGGTGCCCACCTGGCGGGACCTGGAGGTCTTCCTGCAGACCCTCCCCCGCTCCTCCACCGCCGAGCGCATGAACCCGTACACGAGCATGTGGACCGGCACCACGGACGAGGACGGCCCACACGCCTTCCACCTCGTCCTGCTCGACAACGGCCGCACCGACACCCTCGCCGACCGGGTCGGCCGCCAGGCACTGCGCTGCATCCGCTGCTCGGCCTGCCTCAACGTCTGCCCCGTGTACGAACGGGCCGGCGGGCACGCCTACGGCTCGGTCTACCCCGGCCCGATCGGTGCCATCCTCAGCCCACAACTGCGGGGCACGGCAAGCGAGATCGACGCCTCCCTGCCGTACGCGTCGAGTCTGTGCGGCGCCTGCTACGAGGTGTGCCCGGTCGCCATCGACATCCCCGAGGTGCTGGTGCATCTGCGGGAGCGGGTCGTGGAGGGCGGCCCGGCGGTACGGCAGGGCAACAAGGTCGTACTGAAGCCCGCCAAGGGGCACGCGGCAGAGCGGGCGGCCATGCGCGCGGCACGCTGGGCCTTCACCCACCCCGCCGCCCTGCGCACCGGTCAGCGGCTCGCCTCCCGCACCCGCCGGCTGCACCCCCGCACCCTGCCGGGCCCGGGCAGGGCATGGACCGGTACCCGGGACCTGCCGGCCGTACCGGCGGAGCCCTTCCGGGACTGGTGGCAGCGCACGCGCGGCGGAGAGGACGGCGCCAGGTGAACAGCAGGGAAAGGATCCTGGGCCGGGTACGGCGGGCGCTCGCCGATGTGCCTGCCGACGAGCGGCCGTACGAGGAGACCGTCGCCCGGGACTACCTGCGCGAGCACGGGACGAGGACCGGCGAGCAGACGGTGGAGCTGCTGGCCGAGAACCTCGCGGACTACCGCGCGATCGTGCACCGCACCGAGGCCGGGGGAATCGCGGACCTCGTCGGGCGGCTGCTGGCCGAGCACGGCACGCGGGAGGCGCTCGTGCCGCCGGGACTGCCGGCACAGTGGCTGGCCGCAGCGGACGTGGTGCGGATCGAGGACCGGCCGGACAGCACACCACAGGAACTGGACCGGGTGGACAGCGTGGTGACGGGCTGTGCCGTGGCGATCGCCGAGACCGGCACGATCGTTCTGGACGGCTCCCCCGACCAGGGCCGGCGTCGCATCTCGCTCGTCCCGGACCACCACATCTGTGTCGTCCGTGTCCCGGACCAGGTGGTCTCCTCGGTCCCACAGGCCCTCGTACACCTGGATCCCGCCCGCCCGTTGACGTGGATCTCGGGCCCGTCGGCGACCAGCGACATCGAACTCGACCGGGTGGAGGGCGTACACGGCCCGCGCACGCTGGAAGTGATCCTGCTGGGTTGACGGATCCTTGGCGCCACTTCACTCCCGCCGCGTCCGGCAGCGCTGTCATCACCTGTCCGTCGTCCAGGCCGCCCGCGCGGGGACGTCTTGCCGGTGGAGGCCATGGAGGGAGGTCGCCCGGATCGGCGGACGCAGGGAAACCGATCGGTGTGCATCGCTCGCCGACCCGCACCGCCCACGTCGCGATCTCCTCGCGGACGGCCCGGATCCGCGTGACAGGCACCGTGAACAAGCGCTTGGATAGGAGTCCGGACACCGCTCCCGACCCGCCGGAGGCCCCGTTGTTCACGTCCGTCGACGATGTCTGCGCCCGCCTCGCCGAGACCGGCTACCTCGCCTCGCCCGCCGTCGCCACGACCGTGTTCCTCGCCGACCGGCTCGGCAAGCCGCTGCTGGTGGAGGGCCCTGCCGGGGTCGGCAAGACCGAGCTGGCCAAGGCCGTCGCGCAGGTCGCCGGGGCCCGTCTGGTCCGGCTCCAGTGCTACGAGGGCGTGGACGAGTCCCGGGCGCTGTACGAGTGGAACCACGCCAAGCAACTGCTGCGGATCAGCGCCGGGCGCGACGAGAGCTGGGACGAGACCCGCACCGACATCTTCAGCGAGGAGTTCCTGCTTCCCCGTCCGCTGCTCACCGCCATCCGCGGCGACGAGCCGACGGTGCTGCTGATCGACGAGACCGACAAGGCCGACGTCGAGATGGAGGGCCTGCTGCTGGAGGTGCTCAGCGACTTCCAGATCACGGTGCCGGAGCTGGGCACGGTCACCGCGACCCGCCGCCCGTTCGTGGTCCTCACCTCCAACGCCGGCCGGGAGCTGTCCGAGGCGCTGCGCCGCCGCTGTCTGTTCCTGCACATCGGGTTCCCCGAGGAGGAGCTGGAGCGACGGATCGTCCGGCTGAAGGTGCCGGGTCTCGGCGCGGTGCTGGCCGAGTCGGTGGTACGGGTGGTCGGCGCCCTGCGCGCGATGGACCTGCGCAAGGCGCCGTCCGTCGCCGAGACCGTCGACTGGGCGCGCACCCTGCTGGCGCTGGGCGCCGACACCCTGGACGAGACGGTCGTACGGGACAGTCTCGGCGTGCTCCTCAAGCACCAGGACGACATCCAGAGGGCGGCGTCGAAGCTCGACCTGGACGCGCTGTGACCGAGGTCGCCGAGCGGATCGCCGGACTCGTCGGGGCGCTGCGCGCGCACGGCGTGCGGATCGGCACCGGTGAGACGGTGGACGCGGCCCGCGCGGCGGAGGCGCTGGGGCTCGCGGACCGGCAACGCCTGCGTGAGGGGCTGGCCGCGACGCTGCTGCACGGCCCCGGACAGCGAGCGGTGTTCGACCCGGTCTTCGACCTGTACTTCCCGCGCGGGGTCGGGGGCCCGGACGGCGGCCCCGGGAACCGGGAGGAGTTGCGCGACCGGCTGGCGAAGGCCCTGGTCGTCGACGACCGGGCCCTGATGGCCCGGTTGGCGGTGGAGGCGGTCGACGGCTTCGGCGGCTACGGCAGTTCACCCGGCTCGGACGGCTTCTCGGCGTACCAGACGCTCGAACGGCTGCGCCCGCAGACTCTGCTGGCCCGGGTGCGGGCGGACGTCCGGGGCGGGCAGGGCAGTGGCGCGGATTTCGCCGACCGGCTGCTGGACGACGAGATCCGGCGCCGGATCGAGGAGTTCCGGCGGATGGTCGGCGCCGAGGCGCGGCGCCGGGTCGCCGAGCGGCGCGGGCGGCGCGAGATCGCCCGGCGCGGGGTCGTGCCGACCGCGGACCGGGTGGACTTCCTGTACGCCGGCCGGGACCAGCTGGCCGAGCTGCGCAGGGCGGTCCAGCCGCTCGCGCGCAAGCTGGCGACCCGGCTCGCCGCGCGCCGGCGCCGGGCCGCGCGCGGCACGGTCGACCTGCGCCGCACCCTGCGTTCCTCGTTGTCCACGGGCGGGGTGCCGATGCGGCCGGTGCTGCGCCGGCGCCGCCCGGCGCGCCCCGACCTGGTGCTGCTGTGCGACGTGTCCGGCTCGGTGTCCGGCTTCTCCGATTTCACCATGCTGCTGGTGCAGGCGCTGCACGACCAGTTCGGCAGGGTCCGGGTGTTCGCCTTCGTCAACCGGCTGGACGAGGTGACCGGCCTGCTCGGCCACGGCCGCGCCGGCCCCGACGGGCTCGGCGCCCGCATCCACGCCGAGGCCCGACTCACCGGCTGGCACGGCAGCAGCGACTACGGCATGGCGCTGGGTGAGTTCGCCGAGCGGTACGGCGACGCGGTGGGCCCGCGCACGACCGTGTTCGTCCTCGGTGACGCCCGTACGAACAGGAGCGACCCGAACCTGGCCGCCGTACGGGAGATCACCGGACGGGCCCGCCGTGTGTACTGGCTGAACCCCGAGCCGCGCGGCCGGTGGGGCACCGGCGACTCCGCCGCACCCGCGTACGCCGACCTGGTCGAGATGCACGAATGCCGTACGGCCCGACAGCTCAGCGCCCTCGTCGCCCGGCTGCTGCCGGTGTGATCGAGCGGTGACGGGTGCGGGGGCGGGGTAGGGCGGCGGCGGGTGACACGCGGACCGGGCCGCTCCGCGCGCGACCCGCTCCGGTGGCCGGCGCACCGGCGCAGGCCACCGTCGCCGCGCTGGTGTTCTTGGCGGTGCGCGGCGGTCCCTCCCGCCCGACCGAACCGGCCCGGCCCCCGCATCCGCCGACCGGCACGCCGTCCCCGGTCCCGAGCCGGGTCACGTCGTCCACGGCCGAGCCGTCCTCGACCGCGACCCACCCATGAGTCCGCCACCGTCCGCAGGCCCGGGACCCGCCACCCCCGGCCTCCGGGAGGAGGGTCACGGTGACCGTCCGGGCCGCGTGCGAGGCGGAGGCGTGCAGACCCTCCGACACAGGTCAGTGATTGAACTCGCCAAGGAAAATCCTGCTTCCGCACTCACCCGCACGACGGCCGCGCCGCTAAGTTGGGCGCCATGAGCAATCTTGACCGCGCGCCCGTGCCCGGCTTCTGCGGCGGCCGCGGATTCGTGGTGGCCGAGCCCGTACGCGAGCTGCTGAGCCCCCGCCAGGTGAAGCTGGGCGAGTCCACCGAGGTGCGCCGGCTCCTGCCGAACCTGGGTCGCCGCATGATCGGCGCGTGGGCATTCGTCGACCAATACGGCCCGGACGACATCGCCGACGAACCCGGCATGCAGGTGCCGCCGCATCCGCACATCGGGCTGCAGACGGTCAGCTGGCTGCACGAGGGCGAGGTGCTGCACCGCGACTCGACGGGCAGCCTGCAGACGATCCGGCCCCGGCAGCTGGGCCTCATGACCTCCGGTCGCGGCATCAGCCACTCCGAGGAGAGCCCCCGCCCGCACTCCCGCTTCCTGCACGGTGCCCAGCTGTGGGTCGCCCTGCCCGACGGACACCGCAACACCGAACCGAAGTTCGAGTACCACCCCGACCTGCCCACCGCCACCGCTCCCGGCCTGACCGCCACGGTGATCCTCGGCGACCTGGACGGCTCCGCCTCACCGGGTACGACGTACACCCCGATCGTCGGCGCGGACCTCGCCCTCACCCGGGGCGCCGACGTACGCCTGCCGGTGGACCCCGACTTCGAGTACGGCGTCCTCGCCATGTCCGGCGAGGTCCACGTCGACGGCGTGCCGGTGCTGCCGGGCTCGATGCTCTACCTCGGCTGCGGCCGCTCCGAACTCCCGCTGCGCGCCGAGTCGGACGCCGGGATCATGCTCCTGGGCGGCGAACCGTTCGCGGAGGAGCTGATCATGTGGTGGAACTTCGTCGCCCGCTCCCAGGAAGAGATCGTACAGGCTCGCGAGGACTGGATGAAGGGGGTTCGTTTCGGCGCGGTGAAGGGCTACGACGGAGCTCCGCTGCCAGCACCCGAGCTGCCGCCGGTGCCGTTGAAACCACGCGGAAGGGTGCGCTGACCTGGGAGTATCTGGTCTGCCGGTCAGGTCGGTTCGAGACGATCCCGCCGCCCGCCTCGCAAAGAGTGTCTGTGGCGGCTAG
>NZ_JCAJZW010000048.1:0-57026 GCF_059510455.1 Streptomyces sp. NTD91 | reverse complement strand
ACCTTCGAGATGATCAAGGAATGAGGTCTTGACAAGGCCAACACTGGCCAAACGCAACGGTGTTGCACGACAAGGGACACGACCCTCATGCTCGTCTGTGACGGGCTGAAAGACTGCCCGACGCGGTCGAGACGGTCTCGCCCCGAACTGTCGTCCAGACGTACATCGTTCACTTGATCCGCAACAGCATCCGCTACTGCGCTCGTCAGGACGGGAACAAGGTCGCCAAGGATAACGCGCCACCTGGTCAGGCGTCCTGGGCACGGCACCGGTTCACCTGATCTCCTGGCGCGGATGGGGATACAGGGCGCTCTCCTCAACCCTCACCACGACGTCCGCCGCCCCGGCCCCGCTCACGGACCCCGCCACCGCCGCAACGACCCACGACCACGCGGACAGCACCCACGCGATCGCGATCGACGGCACCCACGCCTTCCCCGAGAGCATCGCCGCCGACAGCCCTCAGTGACCACCGTGGACACGGGGGAAGCGCCGGCTGGAGAGTCCATGCGCCGGCTGGACGGCTCCTTGGCTCGTGGCCTTACCTGTAGAAGACGGCCACGCCCCCGTGGTGCGAGCAAGCGCCCTGATGGTGGGCGGCGTACGAGTAGGTGCCGTCGTTGCAGAGCGCCGTGGCACCGTTACCAGCACTGCCTGAACCGCCCGAAGCGCTGGAGCCCCCGCTCCCGGACGAGCCGCCGTTGCTCCCCGAACCCGCGGCAGCCGCCTGCGCGGTGACGGTCACCTTCACCTTGACCGTCTTCGTCGCCGTCACCGTCGGTCCAGGACTCGGCGTCGCTGTCTCCGTGGCAGTGGCTGTGGCTGTTGCGGTGACCGTGGCGGTGGGTCGCACCTTGTCGGCCGCCGGCTTCGCGTCGGTCCCGTTGTTCTGCCCGCTCGCGCCGGCGCCGATGCCGAGGAAGAAGGCGAAGCCGATCGCGGGCAGCACGTACCGCTTGCGCGCCCATCTCGGAGCCGTTCGCGCGGGCGGCTGCGGCGGCATGGCGTACGGGTTGCTCATGTGTCCCCCCAGGGTGCGTTGGAGGAACGACCGTAGCGCCAGTTGTGAGTCTTGTGTGAATATTCAGTGCAACATTCATCTATTCGTGACGCATCCCAACCCCGGCTCAGGCGTAGGTGGGTTCGGCGACTCGTCGCGCTCCCCCAGCCGTGGCGCGTTGAGAGTGCGCCACGGCCATGGGTGGTACCGGCGCATGGCGAAGTTTCAGTCCCGTCAGTCCCACGGGCCCGGGCAGAGTGAATGGGTGGCCATGGGGACGGGCGACGGGTGGCAGGGGCAGGCAGGTCAGGCGCTCATCCATGCGGTCGCGGGACTGACGGGACCAGAGCTCGGCATAGATCCGTAGAGCGACGGCAGCTCGCAGTCAACTCGATGCCTTGGTCCCGTCAGTCCCGTGCACGCGGTGGTACCGACGTCGTCTACCGGCCGGCTGGTGCTATCTCGGCGGCCTGGCCCTTTTGCGAGCGCGGGGTCTTCGCGCCGACCTTGCCCGGTTCGATGGTGCTGGGGTCGACGGCTTCGCCTGGGGCTCCTACGGCGTACGGCCCGTGAGGCTGCTTGTCGCGGTCGTGGGGCAAGAGGAAGAACGCGCGGCGGGCGAAGAGTCCGGAGTCGGGGTCGCTGGCGGCGCCCGGCTGAAGGTTGGTGTAGCCGACGAGGCGGCCGTCGCGCGAGTAGCGGGGCTTGCCCTTGCGGGTGGGCACCTTGTCCAGGGCCTGCCTGACGTAGTCGAGGTTCGCTGGGTCCTCGAGCCAGACCACTTCGGCTTCGTCGGTGAGCTGGCTGTCTTGCAGCATCGAGCTCATGGCCGCAGACCCTCCTGTCCCGTGGACCGGCCTCTGGCCGGATCATGCGGCGCGCTCACCGCTGGTCGTCTGGTTCTGGCAATTATCGCAAGAGTCCTGGACAGGGGGCTGTCGGACTCTGTCCGGAGCGTCATTCGCCGGGTTCTGCCGCGGCGTCGGCGAGAAGGGCCAAGCCGGGGTAGAGCTTGCGGTCGTTGTTCTTGATCATCTCTGCTGGGGACGCCAGGCCGAGTTCCTGGCGGATGCGGCTGGCGAAGGCGCGGCTCGTGGCGGGGCGGATCCCTTCGTCGGAGCACCAGCGTCCGTAGGTCTCGTAGAGGAGTTTCTGCTCGACGCGCAGTTCGGGATTGGGCTGCCCGTCTTCGCCCTTGGTGCAGCGCTCGGCGATGAACCGGCCGATGTGGTCCTCGGTCTTCTCATAGGCTTCTGTGGCCAGCCGTACGCTGGCCGGTCCGTGGAGAGGGTCCCTGGTGGCAAGGTATTTCTGGGCACCTTGGATGAGCCAGTTCAGGATGCCGGGGCCTTCGTCACGCACGAGTTCCTGAGCCAGATTATCGATCTTGAGTTCGTCGGGGACCTTCCGTTCGAAGGGGATGATTCTCATGCGGCGCCAGAACGCGTAGCCGCCGGTGCCGACTTCGGGCCGGTGGTTTCCCAGGAGCCACAGCTTGTGCGTGGGCCGGAAAGTAAAGAAGTCCTGGCGCATGCGGCGGGCCGTGATGGTGTCGCCGCCGGTGAGCAGCTTGACGCGGGCCTCGTTGAACTTGTCGTTCGGTTTGAGTTCGGAGCATACGACGATGCGGCGGCCGTGCAGTTCGGTCAGCTCGGTGCTGTGCTCGGTGAACTTTCCCTTCTCCATCAGGAAGCCGGGCGGCGCCGCGTTGGCGTAGTCGCCGAGGATCTGCATCATCACCTCGAGCAGTACGGACTTGCCATTGGCTCCGGATCCATACAGGAAAGGCAGGATCTGGGCCCCCACGTCCCCGGTGACGGAGTAGCCGAGCAGCAGGTGCAGGAACGCGATCGTCTCCTGGCCTTTGGCGTCGTCGCCGAAGGTGTCTCGCAGGAAGCTGCGCCAGCGGGGCAGAGGCATGTCCTCGGGGCCGACCGTGGTGGCACGCGAGTGCATGTCCGTCAGAGGGTCGGGCTTGCGCAGGTCACCGGTCCGCAGGTCGACCACGCCGCCCGGGGTGCACAGGGCGTACGTGTCCCCGTCCATGGAGTCCGGGTCGAGGCTGAGTCCCGGGGCGGCCTGCGCCTGCTGAAGCAGAGCCTTGACACCCGAAGTTGATTGAGTGCGACGCCGGTGTGCGGCTACTTCACGGTCGCTGAAAAGCCCGTGCGGATCGGTCCGGGGCATCTGCTCGGCCATGTCGCCGGCTGCCCACATCGCACCCTTCTCACCACCGGTGCGCTTCCACCGGTACTGGTCCCACGAGTACCAGCCCAGGCCCTCTACGTGCCGGAAGCGGTCACTGTACAGACGCGCGAACAGCTTGGCGTTGCCCCGGTCGGTCAGCTCGTCGGGCAGCAGGCCTGCCGGAGAAACGCGTCGGGCTCCCTCTCTTGCCGCCTGCGCCGGCAGAAGCGCTTGATCTCCGGGCAGGCCGAGGTCGAGACTCGTCTGGCGGATCTGCCCGCCGCCGGCGGCCGCGGCCTCGAAGCGAGCCGACTCGGCGCTGCTCATGAGCATCCCTTGTGAAAGCCCGGGGGGAAAAGACGAGTTGATCGAACGAAACCGGTTCGCGTGGAGCTGCAGGGCTCGTGCATGCCTCCACCGCAGCGGACACCTCCGGGTCCTGACGAGCCTGCCGCAACCTGGCCGGGCACTAGAGAGTCCTTGTCCTAGCTGATCTTCTTCGTCTGCCGCATCAACTCCACGGACACCGTGTCCGTTGCCCGGCGACCCGTCTCAAGGACGGGGCTAACGGGACTGACGGGACTGAAGTTTCCGCTCGCGATCAGAGGCTAGCGCACACCCCGTCGTGGCAGCACATGCAACGTCATTGTGTCGAACATTCAGTCCCGTCAGCCCCGCGCGGCCAGCACCCAGCAGGAGTCGCAGGGCCGGGCCGGGACCGAGTGCTGGATTGGTCCCGCTTCGGTCCCGTACTCAAAAGAGCAGGTCAGAGGGCACAGTTCCCGTTCCACGGGACTGACGGGACTCAAGGTCCTATATATGAGCTGTACAGCACAGTTAGTACTACAGAAGTACGTACGCGCGCATGCGCGCGCGCCTGATCGTCATAACTTGCACACTGAGTCCCGTCAGTCCCGTTCACAACCCCCAGATGGCTCTGACCAGCGATTTTCCCCACGGGACTGAAGCGGGACTCAAGCAAAGAAGAGTCCCGTGAGTGACACACAAGCCCCTCGAACCAGTCGAACAGCCCCCGCATCCGACCCTCGCCACCGAAAGTCAGCCACGACGATGTCGGCAGTCGACGGAGCAGGCGCGCGTATGTTGCAGCAACCCTGTTCCGGCCTCAGCCACGCTTCCTTCTTGAAGGCCTCGAGAGACCCGCCGGCCGGCCGCACGGACAGGTATGGCCACAGGTGGTCAGCGCCGCGGCACGTCAGGGGCGGCCGCCCTCGTTGCAGTCGACACGGACGACGGACGGTCTGACCTGACAGCTCGTCGACACTTGAGAGTGTTCGGGCGCTGCGACGTCCTCAGAAGCACGCACTCAGCGGCGTCGGCGGGCGTTGAGACGGGCGGCCTGGCGAGTCAGATGGACGCGCTCGGCGAGGTTGGGGGCGTGGTGGGCCGCCTCGGCGTAGAGGCGAGCGGCCAGGGTCGGGTCGCCGTCGCGTTCGTGGGGGTAGGTGGCCACGGCGGTGTGGCGGGGCAGGGTCGGGTCCAGTTCCGCGAGCGCGGCCAGGCCGGCACGTGGGCCGTCGGCCTCGCCGACGGCCACTGCGCGGTTGAGACGGACGACGGAGCTGTCGGTCAGGCGGACGAGCTCGTCGTACCACTCGACGATCTGCACCCAGTCGGTCTCCTCGGCGGTGGTCGCGTCGGCGTGCAGGGCGGCGATGGCGGCCTGGAACTCGCCGAGCCGGTCGCGCCCGAGGGCGGCCTGCAGGATCTCGATGCCCTCGGCGATCAGGCGTGTGTCCCACCGGACGAGGACGCCGGTCAGCGGTGCGTCAGTGTCGTGTCAGGCCGTCGCGGCACCATGAAACACGTGAACGGCGCCGCGGCAGACGCGGGACCGGGAGCAGGGAGAGGTGCCCGGAGTGGCTGATCGGGGACCAGGGCGCAAGCCCGGAGTCGGACCCTCGAGGGTCCACGCAGGTTCGAATCCTGCCCTCTCCGCCGACCGCTCGTTCAGCCTCAGCGAGGGCTGTGGACCGTCAAGGTGAGGCGACGCAGGGCGGGTGGGCCCCACGTCGGCTCGCCCCCCGGACGACCGATGGGGATGCCGCGTGGCGGGCTGCCGCGCTGCTGCACACCATCGTGCATTTCGAGCCGCTTGCACACCATGGATCCGTCCGGTGAGGCCGTCGACCCGCCGTACGGGGCTCTGTCGGATCTCGTGCGGAAGGTGCGGCACGACCGCCGCCGCGCGGGTCATCACCACCCACACGACGGCTGAAGCGATCGGAGCCCAGGTCCGGACACGATCCACGGGCCCCACGGAAGTCGGCGTGAACCTCCCGGGCGCTGCCTCATGTTGTGGCCAGTCCCTCCGACGCGCCGTGTTCGAGACGGGCGCCGCCGGAACGCCGGGGACCGAGGATGCGGGCGTCCTGCCGTGCGGTCTCGCCGAGGTGGACGGTGGCGCGGGCGCCGGGTCCGTTGATTGACCCATGAGTGCGGGCGACGGCCCAGCGCTCGTGTCGGCGTTCCGGTGGATGAGGCCCGGCTCTCGAAGGGCGCGGCCTCCTTGTGCTCGCCCGCAGCGCCGGCGTCGTACCCGCGAGCCCGCGAGGGCGTGGCGTCGGAGCCGCCCGCTCTCGTCCTCGGCGGCCCGGCAGTGCGTTCACCTTCATCCATTGCATCGAACGCGCTCCATTCGTTGCATTACCCGGCATGGGCATTGCAACAATTAATGGCTATCTACCGGCAGAATTGCAGATTGCATGCAACGAGACTGTTGCCACTTAGCTGAAAGCAACGTAGCGTTTTTAGTATCGGAAACAAGATCCCGAGGAGCCTGCCATGCTGAAGTTCACCACCCCCGCCGCCATCACCGCCGTCTTCGCCATCCCCGCCGGACGCATCCAGGTCATCGCCGCCGACCGGGCGGACACCGTGGTCGAGGTCCTGCCCGCCAACGCCACCAAGAGCCGCGACGCCAAGGCGGCCGAGGAGATCAAGGTCGGCTACGGCGACGGCGTGCTGCGGATCGAGGCCCCGGAGACGGCCAATCGGCTCCTCGGGCACTCCGGGTCCGTCGAGGTCACCGTCCAGCTGCCCGCCGGCTCCCGGGTCGAGGCGAAGGCGGACGCCGCCGAGTTCCGCGGCGTCGGACGGCTGGGCGATGTCGACGTCACGGGCGGCTACCGCTCGGTCAAGCTCGACGAGGCTGCGAGCGCCCGCCTCAGCGCCCAGGACGGCGACATCTCGGTCGGCCGACTCAGCGGCCCCGCGGAGATCCGCACCCAGAAGGGTGACATCCGGATCACCGAGGCCGTGCGCGGCGCCGCGACGCTGCGCACCGAGAACGGCGACATCTCGGTCGGCGCCGCCCGCGGCGTCTCCGCCTCCCTGGACGCGGGCACCGGCTACGGCCGCATCAACAACACCCTCAGGAACGACGGCACCCCCGAGTTGACCGTCCACGCCACCACCTCGTACGGCGACATCACCGCCCGCAGCCTCTGACCACCCGCAGCCCTCGAAGGAGCACCCTCATGAGAACTCCGGCCATCGCGGCGAACGGTCTGCGCAAGTCCTACGGCGAGAAGGCTGTGCTCGACGGCATCGACCTGGCCGTGCCGGAAGGGACGATCTTCGCTCTGCTCGGCCCGAACGGTGCCGGCAAGACCACCACGGTGCAGATCCTGTCCACGCTGATCTCCGCCGACGGCGGGCAGGCCCGGATCGCGGGCCACGACCTCGCCACCGAGGCGCAGGCCGTGCGCGCCACGATCGGGGTGACCGGGCAGTTCTCCGCGGTGGACGGGCTGATCACCGGCGAGGAGAACATGCTCCTCATGGCGGACCTGCACCACCTGCCCAAGGCCGAGGGGCGGCGGGCGGCCGCCGAACTGCTGGAGCGGTTCGACCTCGTCCAGGCGGCGAAGAAGCCCGCCTCCACCTACTCCGGCGGCATGAAGCGCCGCCTGGACATCGCCATGACCCTGGTCGGCAGCCCGCGGATCATCTTCCTGGACGAGCCGACCACCGGACTCGACCCGCGCTCCCGGCACACCATGTGGGGCATCATCCGTG
Source organism: Streptomyces sp. NTD91 (assembly GCF_059510455.1). Classification (NCBI taxonomy): domain Bacteria; kingdom Bacillati; phylum Actinomycetota; class Actinomycetes; order Kitasatosporales; family Streptomycetaceae; genus Streptomyces; species Streptomyces sp. NTD91. The sequence goes on along the minus strand of NZ_JCAJZW010000048.1, from coordinate 49,798 downwards.
AACTGGTCTCCGGCGGTGTCACCGTCTTCCTGACCACCCAGTACCTGGAGGAGGCCGACCAACTCGCCGACCGCATCGCCGTCCTGCACAACGGCAGGATCGCTGCCGAAGGCACCGCCGAGGAACTCAAGCGGCTGGTCCCGGGCGGTCACGTCCGTCTCCGCTTCACCGACCCGGCCGCCTACCGCTCCGCCGCCGAGGCGCTGCGCGAGGCCGGCCGGGACGACGAGGCCCTGGCACTGCACATCCCCAGCGGCAGCACCCAAAGCGAGCTGCGCTCCCTCCTCGACCGGCTCGACTCGGCCGGCATCGAGACGGACGAACTCACCGTGCACACCCCCGACCTCGACGACGTCTTCTTCGCCCTCACCGACACCACCACCGTGCCCAGCCAGCCGAACCGGTCCTAAGGAGACCCTGCGATGAGCGCTCCCCTCGCCCCCGCCCGCCCGGCCCGGTTCTCCCTCGCCGTGCGCGACTCCTCCACGATGCTGCGCCGCAACCTGCTGCACGCCCGGCGCTACCCCTCCCTGACCCTGAACCTGCTGCTCACCCCGGTCATGCTGCTGCTGCTGTTCGTCTACATCTTCGGAGGCGCGATGAGCGGCGGCGCCGGCCGCTCCGCCTACGTCACCTACCTCCTGCCCGGCATCCTGCTGATGACCGTCGGCTCCACGGTCATCGGCACCGCGGTGTCCGTCTCCACCGACATGAGCGAGGGCATCATCGCCCGTTTCCGCACCATGGCCATTCACCGCGGCGCCATCCTCACCGGGCACGTCATCGGCAGCATCCTCCAGTCGGTCATGAGCGTGGTCCTCGTCGGCGCCGTCGGCACCGCGATCGGCTTCCGCCCCCACGGGGCCGCCGTGCTGGACTGGCTCGCGGCGTTCGGCCTGATCGTCCTGTTCGCCCTGGCGCTCACCTGGATCGCCGTCGGCATGGGCCTGGCCAGCCCCAACGCCGAGGCCGCCAGCAACAACGCCATGCCACTGATCCTGCTGCCCCTGATCTCCAGCGCCTTCGTCCCTCTGCACTCCATGCCCGGCTGGTTCCAGCCCATCGCCCACTACCAGCCCTTCACCCCCACCATCGAGACCCTGCGCGGACTCCTCCTCGACACCCCCATCGGCGACAACTGGTGGATCGCCCTCGCCTGGTGCCTCACCCTCGCAGCACTCGGCCACCGCTGGTCCACCTCGACATTCGACCGGGACGCGAAATAGCACCAGGACAACGCAGACCACCCCCCACACCCCCATCCACCCACAGCGGCACACCCCCGCGACACCCCCACCGGAGTACCCCGCCCCTCTCGCGTGCGGCGGTCTTGGTCTCGCCCCGGGGGCCGACGGGCAGTTCGGCGGCGATCCAGGGATCCGGAGTGGCCCAAGACCTCATTCCTCGGCCGCGGTGTCGGCACGGTCAGCGGCGATGATCCGGATGCGTCCGGCGAGGACGTCCAGGACGGCGGAGACGGGAGCGGGGGTGTCGAGCTTCTGCATCGTGCTCGCCCCCGTCCTGGCGGCTCAAGTTTCCCAATCTCGAAACGCTACGTTGCTTTCTTGGTCGCTGCAAGACCGCTCTTGCTTTCAGGGTCGTTGTGTGCCAGTTCAAAGCACTGAGATCATTGCAATGACGTCTCTTTTAACGCAACGAAGAAGAGGCTCTTCGTTGCAAAATATTGAAGATGAACACTATGGTGGAGGCGTCAGGGAAAACCGAGCCGCGCCATGAACACCCGTGGCGTGGGAAGGAGCGCACCGATGCCGGGAGGCAGGCTCACCCAGGCCGAACGCCAGCAGATCGCGCTGGGGCTGGCCGACAGCCTCCCCTACGCCGAGATCGCCCGACGTCTCGGCCGCCCGACCTCGACGATCACGCGAGAGGTGATGCGCAACGGCGGCCCCACCGCCTACCGCGCCGAGCTGGCTCAACGCGCCACCCAGCAGCGCACCCGCCGGCGCAAGCAGTCCACGGCCCAGGGAAGGCAGGCGCTCGAGCAGCCCTACGGGCGCGATGCCGAAGCCGTGGCCGCGTACCAGGAGACCCTCACCACCGTCTTCATGGCCTCGGGCCTGCCCAAAATGATGGCCCGCGTGCTGGGTTGCCTCTACACGACCGACACCGGCAGCCTCACCGCCTCAGAACTCGCCCAGCGCCTCCAGGTGAGCCCGGCGTCCATCTCCAAAGCGATCACATTCCTCGAGAGCGTCGACCTCGTCCGCCGGGAGCGCGACGAACGCCGCCGTGAACGCTACGTCGTCGACGACGACCTGTGGTACCAGTCGATGATCCAGAGCGCACGGGCCAACGACCAATTCATCGAAACCGCACGGCAAGGCGTCACCATCCTCGGCCACGGCACCCCGGCCGCCACCCGCCTCGAAAACGCCGCCCGTTTCCTCGACTTCGTCAGCGAAGCACTCATCCGCGCCGCCGAACAGGGCCGCGCCGTCCTCTACACCAGAACCGAGACGGTGCCGGACGACACCACCGACCCCGAGCCGGACGACGGACGCACGACCGCACCGTCCGCCACTGGATGAGCACGCCACCGAGGTGGACAGCCGCATGCGCGTGCGCGAGGCCGTCCCCTATTACGCCGTAATAGCCGCCGTCCCCCTTGCATGGGGGCGGCACGCCTCGGCCGGCCGTCGGCGCTGCGGGCCCCGGACACGTCCGGTCAGCAGCACGTCAGAAGGACGTCAGCGCTTCCTGGCATCGTGAAACACGTGAACGGCACCGCGGGAAGAACGCGAGGCCGGGAGCGAGGAGAGGTGCCCGGAGCGGCTGATCGGGGACCAGGGCGGCAAGCCCGAAGTCGGACCCCCCAAGGGTCCACGCAGGTTCGAATCCTGCCCTCTCCGCCACACACTGTCTCCGCCACACAGCGATCCGTCCCGGGTGACGCCCTGGGACGATCTGCGCGGTTCCGCTGGCTGTCGCGCAGCCGGCCCGCTCCCCCGGCGTGACCCCGACCTGTTTCAGGAGCGCAGCTCCGTGCCTTCGGTTTCCGTGATGGCGGCAAGGCCGCACGGGTACCCACCCCACGGCCGTCGTCCTTGCGTCGGTGTGAAGCGGAACGGACTCGAGGAGCGCACCTCATTGACGTCACGTCAATGAGGTGCGCTTCCCAGGACGTCAGGTCGCCCGGCGCAGCGGGACGACGACGTTCTCCCCCATGCGCTTGGGGTCGAGACGGTAGTACTTGATGTGCCCGATTCGCTCGGTCTCCTCGAGCCAGCCGGCCTCGATGACCTGCTTGCGGGTGCGGGAGAAGACGGGAGGGGCCATGCCGACGAGCTTGGCCAGATTCGCCGCGGTCTCGAGGACCGCACCGGACCGGTCGGTCGGATGCAGGGCGTACAGCATGACGACGAGACGCTGGTTGGCGCTCATGCCGGCCGTCTTCTCAAGCAGTTCGAGGTTCTTCTGCTTGTCGTCGGTGCTGATCACTGGGCCTCCCACCGTGCAGGGGCGTTCTCGTCGAATCCTGGGATGTCCGGCGGGTTGCACGTCTTCACGGCTTCACGCTGCTCGATCCCTGTGCCGTGGAAGGCAATGTACGGGCTGATCCGGTAGAAGTTGTAGTTGCCGATGCGTCCTCGGATCACCAGGATGCGGTGTTTGGCGAGCTTTCTATTGATCTTTCCCACGGCATCGGTGGACATGCCCACACGTTTGGCGATGTCCGCTCCGGTGGCCCGCAGCGGTTCCATGCCCTCGGGCGAGACCCCGATCCACCACAGGACGAGGAACTTCTGACTGGGCGTGAACGCCTTGGATTCGGTGATCGCCTCGACTCGCGCCTTGTCGACCTGTGTGTGCCGGCCGGAGAAGGCGTACGGCGCATAGGGGACCGGCTCACCGGTGTCGGCGTCGACCAGCCTGCGTACTGCTCCCAACGGGCCCTCCGTGGAAGGGGGGTGATTGGTGGTTCATGAGGGACGGCCGTGAGGCCGACCAGATGAACTTAACGTACATGAGCATGAAGTCAATCAGCTCCGCCTGTCGGCCGTGTCGGCTGCCCTCCCGTCAACGGCTCGCGATGCGCTCAAGGTTGCCCCGAGCGGCCGACTCATGTACGTGACGTCAATCTGGTGCGGCCACAGGATCGTGGTACCCGGGTTCTCCAGTCGTGGTAGCGGTTCTGGCAGACGCTGTGGCGGTCTGCTCGGACGCGGTCTGAGGTCACCGGGACTGGGTGGTACGTCCCAGGGAACCGGGCACCCGGATCCTTGAAGCGCTCTGCACGGCTGGCCGAACTGCCTGCCAGTTCCCACGATCTTGGCCATTCGGCCTGTTTATGCAGGTCAAAGCGATGATGGCGGGTGCGCTCTCTTACCTCGGTAGCCAGCGGGCAGCCCGTCCCGGGATGCGAGGACGGAGCCGGTCGGCTGTCGCCGGAACAACCGGCGGGCCGTGACGCCGTAACACAAGGACCTGTGACTCGTACCGAACCAGCGACCCCACCGGCCTCAGCCCACGGCGGGGCGCCACGAACGGCCGCCGGCTCAACAGTGGATCGGGCCCCGCTCCAGTCGCACCCGACGACGAACCCACCCACACACGAACCCGTCGCTTTCCGGCGCGCACGGCTCGAGCCACGACGAAACGGATGCGCGCCGGGAAGTGACGGGGCAGCGGGGTCCAGGGGCCGGCGAAGGCCCCTGGTACCACGCGGCCGAGCCACCTCCCGTCCCTCAGTCAAGCCGCACCGGCGGACGGCGGATGTCGGTGCGAAGGGCCGTGACCCGCACCCGGGAACGGGCGGTTCGGCAGGAGAGTTCTGGGCGTGGGCTATTACGCCGTAATAGCTCGGGGACCGACACTGGGGTCGTCGACTGTCGTCGGGCGTGCCCTCAGGCCGAAACAACTAACGTGTCGGTGCTTCCAAAGATCTTGGACGTTAGTAAGGTGTCGTCCATGAGTTCGCCAGCCAATTCCAGCGACCGCGAGAAGGTCGTCTCCAAGCTGCCGGGATGGCTCCGGCAGAACCTCAAAGTCAGAGCCGCCCAGCACGGTGTCGAGATCCAGGCCGCCGTGGAGCAGGGGATCCGGGACTGGTGCACGCTCGCCTCCACTCCTCCGGGCGTCGACACCTCGCGTGCCGATTCGTTCTCCACGTTCCTGCCGCCCGGCCAGTGGGACGAGTTCCGCCAGGTCGCCGCCGAACGTCGTGTCTCGCTCATCCAGGGCCTGGCGCAGTCCGTCCAGCTGTGGCTCGACACCAATCCCGCGCCGCACGTGGAGCGGCCCGAGATCACCCGTCGCATCATCGTGTGCAACCAGAAGGGCGGGGTCGGCAAGACGGCGATCACGGCGGGCCTCGGCGAGGCGCTCGCCGAGGACACCGAGAGGCTGCACGCGGTGCGGGTGGCCAAGGCGCTCACCGAGGCCCTGCGGGCGAGCGAGACCGGCACCGATGAAGCGCCGGGCGGCGATGACCCGTTGAGCGTGGAGAATCTGCCGGGGCTCGGGCTGCGGGTGCTGCTGGTCGACTTCGACCCGCAGTGTCACCTCACCAATCAGCTCGGGGCGGCTCCCCTGCCCATGAACGGCGACAGCCTGACCAACCACATGGCGGGCGACCCCAAGGGCGACCTCCGGGACCTCATCGTCTCCATCGACGACGAGACCTTCGGCGACCGGCTCCATCTTCTGCCCGCCTGCAACGACGCCTTCCTGCTCGACGTGCGGCTGTCCGCCGTGCGTGCCAGGGAGGCGGCACTGGAACGCGCCCTCGCCCCGCTCGAGGCCGATTACGACGTGATCCTCGTCGACTGCCCGCCGAGCCTCGGGCTGAGCATGGACGCCGCCGCGTACTACGGCCGTCGGCGCGACGGGGAGAAGCCCGGTCAGTCCGGCGCGCTGATCGTCGTACAGGCCGAGGACAGCTCGGCGGACGCCTACGAGCTGCTCACCACTCAGATCGACGATCTGCGCGGCGACTTGCAGGTCGACATCGACTACCTCGGCATCGTCGTCAACCTCTACGACTCGCGCCGCGGCTTCATCGCCACCTCCTCGCTCCAGGGCTGGGTGGACATAAAGGATCCCCGGGTCGTCGGACTCATCGGCGATCTCAAGGAGCAGAAGGAAGCGGTCCGGATGAAGCGGCCGCTGCTGTCCTACGCCCCCAAATCGCAGCAGGCGATCGGAATGCGCGCATTGGCCCGGGAGATCGTATGAGCAAGGCCGACCAGCTGGGAGCCGGCCGGTTCGGCGGGGGAGTGCGCTCGGTCAGCGCGCGCCGCCAGGCCGTGGCCGCCGCCACCGGGGTACCCACCGAGGGCGTGGCCCCACCCACCGAGCTTCCGCCTCATCGCATCAGCCTCAACCCCGACAACCCGCGCTCCAGTCTCGGCGACCTCACGGATCTCGCGGGCAGCCTGAAGACGCACGGCCAGAAGCAGGCGATCACGGTCATGAACCGTGATGCCTACATCAAGGCCAACCCCGAGCGTGAGGCCGACCTCGAACCCGACACCACCCATGTGGTCATTGACGGCAGCAGCCGACTCGCCGCCGCCCGCGAGGCACGGCTTGCTGCCGTCAAGGTGATGGTCAGCGACGACCAGGGCACCAACTCCGAGGAACTCCTGGAGTCCGCGCTCGTCGCCAACATTCACCGGAGCGACCTCGGGGAACTCGACGAGGCCCGGGCCCTGCGGCGCCTGCTGGCCATCCACGGCAGCCAGACCGCACTGTCCAAGCGGCTCCACCGCTCCCAGGGCTGGGTGTCGCAGCGCCTGGCGCTGCTCAACCTGACTCCCGAACTGCAGAGGCGAATCGGCGAGGAGCCCATCGATCTGCTGCGTGCCGTGGCCAACAGGCCGGCCGCGGAGCAGGAGGCGGCGCTCCAGGAGCTGAAGGAGGAGCGTGCGCGGAGGGAGGAGGAGAGGCGTGGGCGGCAGAAGGCGAGCGGAGGCGCGGCGTCCGCGTCCACCGCGCCGGAGCGGGAGAGCTATTACGGCGTAATAGGGGGTGGCGAGCAGGGCATGCCCACGGCGGCCGGGCAGGCAGCGCGGGCCGATGGAGCCGGGCCGGGCCGACAGCCTGGGGAGTCGGAGAGCTATTACGGCGTAATAGGAGACGGCGAGCCGGATACCGCTGCGGCAACGGGTCAGGACGAGCGGGCCGATGGCGCCGGGCCGGGGCAGCCGGCCGGGAAGCCCGAGGGCTATTACGGCGTAATAGGGGGAGCCGAGTCGGGCGCTGCGGCCCCGGGTTCGTCGGCCGCGCCGGCACCTGCCGCTGCTGAAGCCGAGCTGCCGGAGCCGCGGGCGGAGACGTCTGTCGTGGGCACGGAGGCGGATGCGTCGGCCAGCTCCCATTCCCGCCGGGTGCCGTACGACGAGCCGGGTCCCCTCGCCATGCTCCTGGACCGGAACATCGACAGTGACGACACCTTCTTCGACCTGCTCCGGTTCCTGTGCAAGAAGGGACGGGAGCGGGATGCCGCCCGGCTCGCGGAGCTGGCGCAGTCCTTCGTCGAGCAGGCCGCCGTACGGGGGGACTGATCCCTGCGGGAACGGTGGACGGGCCGGTTGCCTCGGGAGGCGGCCGGCCCGTTGCTGCTGCCGGGCTATTACGGCGTAATAGCCGGGCGAGGTGCTGCCGAGCTATTACGGCGTAATAGGAGACGGCGAGCCGGACACTGCCGCGGCAACGGTCACCACGAGTGGGCCGATGGCGCCGGACCGGGCCGACAGCGGGGGAGTCCAAGGGCTATTACGCCGTAATAGGGGGAGCCGGACGCGGCAGCCGGGCAAGGGGAGGACTCGTGGCGCCGGACCGGGCCGACAGCGGGGGAGTCCAAGGGCTATTACGCCGTAATAGGTCGGCCTCCGCCCGTGAGCCGTAGAAGGGGCTCTACAGCGAGATGTCGACCTGCTCGACGTCGGTGAACTCCACGTCCAGGCCCTGGGCTCGGGTGTTGGCGGCCCGGAAGTACATCTCTCCGAGGCCCTCCGCCGCGATCTGCAGCAGTTGGTCCTCGGTGGCTCCGGCGTCCCGGGCCTGGAAGAGCCGGGCGGCCCAGTGGGGTGGCAGGGCCTGGGTGATGTCGCGGACGCGGGCGTCGTCGGTGGTGCCTGGCGCGGCGGTGAAGCCGAACCTGCCCCGGGTGGCGAAGACCAGGCCGTCGGTGGTGACGGCCTTCTGCTTGGCCCGTGCCCGGACCTGGGGCTGCCAGCGGCGGCGGACCTCGCGCTCCAGGCGGGCGGCGAGGTCGGGGCGGGGCTGTTTCAACTGGCCGGCCACGTACCGTTCCACCGTGCGCTGGGAGATGCCCAGCAGTTCGGCGACCGGCCTGGTGCCCTTGAGCTGCTTGACGAGGTATCTCATCCGGGCCGGGGCGCTCTTGGGGATGGGGCGGGTGAACGCCTGCTCCAGCGCGCGGTCCAGGCTGTCCCCTACCGAGTCCATGACCGGCTACTCCCCTTCGGCGGCGATGCCGTCGTTCTTGATGTGGTTGGCGATGTTGAACACACCGCCGTGCTGTTCGAACTGTTGCTCCGCCCACAGCACGGTCTGTGTGCCCTGGTGCTTGATCATGCCGGGGCTGACGCCCAGCCGGAACGTACCCGGAACGGGTGTGCCCTCGGGGGTGTACGGCAGAAAGTCCAGCGGGCTGGGGCCGGGGGAGGGGTAGACGAGGGCGTCGGTGCCGATGGCGACGGGGTAGAGGTCCGTGGCGGCCGCCGTCTTCATGATCTTGCGGTGCATGCTGACCCGGACCGTCGCAAGGACGGCGGCGCGGATGTCGGGGCGCCAGGTCGGGCGGGCCAGCGCCGGCCAGGGCTCGTAGTACGGCACCTGGCCCCGGTTGCGCTGGCGCAGTTTGCCGATGCCGCCCTTGGCGGTCGCCTTGATGGCCTTGAGCACGAGGGCCAGCGTCGGATCGGCGTGCCGGGATCGGGCCATGGCGTCCAGGAACTCCTCACCGGCCATCGCGGTGCTCACCCCGAGGTCGGCCATGGTGGCGATGTAGGCGTCGCGCAGCCGCTTGTACCAGGGGTCCAGATAGCGGCCGGTGCGGGTGCGGACGTAGGCCTCGATGGGCGCGACCTCGAAGCCGAGTTCCACCGCGTATGCCACGGTCGGTGTGGCGTACCAGGCCGGTCCCTCGGGCCGGTCGCCTCTCGGGGTGAACGGCGACGGGAGCCGCTCCGCGTCCAGGGCGCGGCCGCCGACCTCCACCCGGGAGAGATCGACATGGGAGAGGTCGACCAGCCAGGAGCCGGGCAGTGTGGGGTCGAAGCGCGGGTTGCCGGTGAGGTGGGTCGGCCCGTTCAGCCCGACGGTCAGGCCGTTGGCGGCCGCCGCGAACGCCATGTTGACGTCGATGGCGACGAGGTACGGCTGCATGCACTCGTCGTCGGTGAGTTCCCGGCACCAATCGTACGGCTCCTCCAGCAGCATCTCGGCCGGGGTGCGCTGGTGGTGGCGGGCGAACCTGCCCTTGAGCAGGGGGTGTTCGTCCGGGACCTCGCACTCGACGACGTCGTACACCTCGGTGAGGGCGTCGGTGTTGAAGGCCTGCCGGAACTCGCCGGTGTCCAAGTCCTTCTCGGCGTGGGTGGGCGGGCGCAGGGCCGTCATCAGTTCCAGGCCGGTGACGGCCGTGGTACCGCGCGGGGTCATGACCCGCTCCGCGTAGGTACCGAGGAAGCGTGCGAGGTCGGCGGACGGCATGGTGGGCAGGCGGGGGTCGTTCTTGTCGTCCCACTCCTCCGCGGGCAGCGCGCCCCAGGACGGGATGCACAGCTGAACGCAGCGGCGGCGGGCGCCTTCGGGGTCGCGGTAGAGGCGGGCCCACGGGCCGAAGCCGAGCTGGGTCAGCCGCAGGCCGGCCTTCTTGACCTGCTTGACCACCTTGTGGTCGTCCTTCAGCCGTCCGGCGCGGCGTTCCTCCGGCGACAGGGTGACGGGCAGGCCGTAGCGCTCCAGGGCGGCGGAGGTGAGGACGAGGACGGGGTCGGCGTCGCGGCCGTGCCGGTGCAGTCGGGCCTGGCCGAGCCGGCCCTCGCTCAGCGTCCAGTCCACCAGGGCCGGGATGCTCTTGCCGGGTACGTCCAGGACCAGGCCGCCCACACAGTGGGCCACCACCTGGTCGCCGTCGAGGTCGACGACCGCGAGGGGGCCGTTCTCGAAGCGGGCGGCGGTGGGTTCGGCCGTGGTCTGCGGGGCTGCCGATGTCCTGGGCGGCTTCCTCGGTACGGATCTCGGCCGGGGGGCGGTCGTGGACCTCGTCCCGGTCTGCCGGGGAGGAGGCTCGGGCGTGGCGTTCGCCGTGGTCCCCGTGTCCGGCTGCGCGGGGAGGGTGGCGGCCGGGGGCTGGTGGTCCTCGGGTGCCGGGGGAGTGGTGGGGGGCTGTGGGGACGGTTCGGGTGGGGCGGGGAAGCGTTCGGCGAGCTTTTCCAGGAAGCGGGCGTAGGCGGCCCGTTGGGGCGGCCGGGGCTCGTTCCTGCCCGACTCCCAGCTCGCGACCGTCTCGCGGCGGGTCGCCAGCGCAGCCGCGACCTGGGCCTGGCTGAGCCCGGCGGCCTCGCGCAGGCGCCTGCGTTCGGCGGGCGTCGGCAGGTCGTTCTGGGCGACTTCCTCCAGCAGCGCGTCGACGGCGCTGAACAGCTCGTCCTGAGTGGGCACGCGGCTCACCTCCCGGCCGCACCCTATCCCAGTCACGCATCGCATCCCTCGCTGGATCGCTTGCCGATCGCACATCGCGTCGCGTGCAAGGCCTGTGGGGGAGGAGCGGGACGCTGAGAACACGGTGTGATTCCACGCGGATGCGATTGGACCGGATGGCGGGAACGCATGCGCGTGAGTGCCGCTGCGCACCCTGCCGCCGGTGCGGGGACGGCAGCTGACCACCGTGCTGCACAACCCGCCCATCCGCGTGATCGCACACCCTGCGGTTGCACTGGCGCTGTCCACGGGCACCCTCGTGGTCCTCTACTTCACCCCCCTCTACGACGTGACCATGAGCAACCCCGCAGCACACTGGCTGCTGCACGCGCACTTCCTGCTGTCCGGGGGCCTGTTCGCCTACGTCATCGCCGGCCCCGACCCCGCACCCTCCCGGCCGGGCGTGCGCGCACGCCCGGTCTGCCTCGGCGTCGCCATCGCGGCCCACGCCGTCATCTACGGGCGGCGGGCCAGCAAGTGTGTGTCGAGGAAGCCGCGCTCGGATGCTGGGTCGTGGAGCAACCGAGCCACCGTGACGAGCCCAGCCTCGGCCAGCAGCTCGGCAAACCGCTCCGCCGGCCAGCTATAGGCGGGCGCCACCTTGTGATCGAAGCGGACCGGCTCCGGCCCCTCGGTGCCGAAGAAGGACACCAGGAGCAGACCCCCTGGTGCCAGAACACGCACCTGCTCGGCGAGCACCGCGGGCAGCTGTTCAGGTGGGGTATGGATCATCGAGTAGTGGGCCAGCACTCCACCGAGCGCGCCGTCCTCGACCGGCAGGGCCTCCATTCGCGCTTCGTCGAACCGCAGCGCCGGCTGAGCCCGCCGAGCGTGGTCGACCATGGCCGGGGAGAGGTCGATCCCGAAGGCGTCCAGCCCCAAGTCGTACAGCATGGCCGTCAGATGGCCGGGTCCGCACCCGACGTCGGCTACCCGCAGGTTCCCCGTGTCACGCACGAGCTCGGCGAAGGTGCCGATCATGTTCCGGGCGAACGGCCGCGTCTCCAACCGGCTAGTGAACATCGACGCATAGAGCTCGACGACCCCGTCGTAGGCCGCCCTGGTCTCATCCTGGTGTTCTGACATGGGCAGGAAGCTAACGCCCCCGCCGTTCAACGCCGTTCACCGGCCCATACCGGCCCTTGCTCTCGGGACTGATCGTCCCGTCACATGATCTCGGCATCCAGACGGCGTTTCGCTCGAAACGCCTTTCCGGGCCGTGACAAACCCGTATTTCGCCTTGTTTGCCTGACAACGGACTATGCCGTCTGACCTGTGCAAAGTGCCTTCGCACCCTAGATAATGCCTGCCACCGCTCCTGTCAGCCGCTTCGCGGCGGTCACAGCCCGTACGTGGCAGGTGCGTTTGCGCGATCATGCCGTCACCCGGCTTGTGGCGCGCTTTAGGAGAACTTGTACCCGGCGAAGTCGGCGACGTGGACATACCCGATGCGCTGGTAGAGGGCGTTGCTGGTGGGGTTGTCCGGGTCCGTGAACAGGACTACGTCCGTCGCGCCCGCGGACAGCGCTGCCCGGCTCGCCTCGACCGTGACGGCGCCCGCGTAGCCGCGGCCCCGGAGGGGGGCCGGGGTGTAGACGGGGTCGATCCGGACCATGCCGCCGATGACCGAGGTCGCGGCCGCCATCGAGACGGGGGTGCCGTCCGGGGTCTCCCAGAAGGTGAAGTGCCGGTCGCCGAAGCGCGAGTCGTCCCAGGAGCCGGCGTCGATCAAGTCGATGGAGGGCTGCTCCCCGACGTCGACGCAGAACTCACGGCACCAGCGCACGACGTGTTCGCGGTCTGTCCTGCCCGTGAGACGGCCCCGGCCCTCCGGGCGCGCCTGCGGTGGGGTGAGTGTGCCGAGACGGTAGAGATGCGTCCGCCAGAAGAGTGCTGGCGCCGCGCCCGTGTGCCGCTGCCAGGAATCGGCGTATGCGGTGGCGGTGTCGTGGTCCGCGATGACGTTGGCGGGTGAGTGGCCGAGGGCGGCCAGGCGGGCGGCGAGGGCGTCGGTCTGCTCGACAGAGAGGGGGGTGAGGCCCAGGCGGCCGCGCGAAGTGAGACAGAAGACCGCGTGGACCTCGCCTCCGGACTCCAGTCGGCCGAAGACGGCGGTGACGGGGCCGTGTGCGTCCGGCCTGCGTATCCGCAGTTTCTCGATGTCCGTCAGCGGCGTGTTGTGCAGGGCCGGGCGCGAGCGCAGGAAGTCCCCGGCTCGGGCGAGGAAGTCGTCAACGTCTTGGGTGAGGCGCCAGTCTTCCAGGAGCATGCTTCATGATCCCGGATCTCCTCGACTCGGGGAGCACTTGCTCAATGCCTTTCAGCCACGTGACGTAGCTGCCCCCGATCAGCCGCAGGCTCCTGTCGGCGAAGGATTGACGACAGGCGGCCGACGTGTCCGATGAACCCGTGCGATCCAGGGGTTCGCGGCGGCCCGATTCCCATCGGATCCGATGGCAACTGCTGACAGGGTTTGATGACAGATAGGGTCAGTTCCTCCGTACGGAAGGGGCCCACGAGTGGCGAACCCGGTCTACGAGCGGGTCTCGACCGACCAGCAGTCGACCGCCCGCCAGGACCTCGTCCTGGACGAGGCCGGGATCGAGGACCCGGTCCGCTTCGAGGAGGACCCCGGCACCTCCAGCCGTCTCCACCCGCTCCAGCGCCCGAAGTTCCGCGAACTGCTCATCTACGCGCGCCTGGCGACACCGTGCACATCTCCGAGATGTTCCGCCCCGTACGCGGCACCGGCCACGTCCTCGACGTGCTCGACGTCCTCCACCGCGACCGCCTCGCGCTGCGCATCCACGACGGCGCGTTTCTCCGCGATGGACCTCACCGTCCACCACCCGCGCACCGGCGAGCTGCTGTCCACCGCGAAGTTCATGGTGCAGACCCTCGCCGCCGCCGGCGCACTCCAACGCGACCTCCAACGCGAGCTGACCCACGACGGGCTGCGGGCCGCCGGGGCCAGGGGCAGCAAGGGCGGGCGACGCCCCGCCGTGGCGGCCGACAGGACCGACGCCGTGCGCACCGCGTACCTCGAAGGCCGCTCCATCGCCGCCCTCGCGCGCGACCAGGACGTCAGCCACGGTGTCATCCGTACCGCCGTCGCAGACCTTTTGCCCGAGCACACCGCCGAGGGCCAGGAGGACGTCCCGACCCCGGAGCTGCCGGTCACCCTCGACATGCCGGGGCAAGGTCGCCGACTACCTCCGCCCCACCGAGCTGGAGCCCGACGAACGAGCCGCGATCGGCCAGGGCGTCACCGTACGGCGCGGCCAGGGCCACACCCTGCGCGTCAGCACCACCCGGGCCGTCCACCCGCCAGCTCCTCGCCCGCTGCCGGCCCCTCGACGGCGGCCAGGACGCCCCGACCGTCCCGGCACAGCGCACGGCCCGCCGCGGGGGCGGGAACCGCGTCGGCGCCCTCATCCCGACCGGACCATGATCCGGGTCACCGGCTACCGCCATTTTCCGTTCGGATGCTCCCCGAGGGCCAGGCCTGCCTGGAAGGCGAGTGCGGCGACTGAGAGGCGAAATACGGGCGTTCGGTCGCTTCGGTCGCTTCGGTCGCTGGTGTCGGGTGGACGGTCCGGTGGAGAAACGGTCATCCAGGTTCGGTCCAGAGTCGCTTGAATCGCTCCGGTCGCCGCGCGGGCAGCGACTCAAGAGCAGCGGGGGAGGGGCAGCGACTGAAGGGCAGCGACCGAAAGCGGGGCGGATCGCTGTTGAGTCGCTGGCCGGTCGCTGGGCAAAAGGCCTGCTCGGACCGGGTCTTGGGGCGGAACAGCGACTGAAGCGACTCAAGGGTCGGGTATATCAAGACATTCGCGTGTGCGTGTGCGCGCGTGTGCGCGTTATATGTACCGAACTTGAGTCGCTTGAGTCGCTAATTGAGGGCTGTATGGGCTGTGACCTGCTGTTTTGACAGCGACTCAAGCAGCGACTGATGTAACAGCCAACGGGTTTTCAGTCGCTGTGGGTCGCTGTTTCGGTCGCTCGCCGCCCACCGGGACGGCGGAATCGATTCTTCGTTCACATGACCCCAGCTTTATCAGTGCTTCGCTACCCTGTGCCTGTTGTTGAGTCGCTTCGGTCGCTGACGGGGGAAACGCATGACCGATGAGCTGCGGGTTTTACGCAGCGACTCACAGCGGCCCGCTCCCGCCGGACCGGGCGTCCCGCAGTCCCTGGCCATCGCACGATGGTGCGCCGGCCGCGGCTGGCCGGTCCATCCGCTGGCCCCGGGACGCAAGACGCCGGCGGGCAACTGCGTGGCCTGCCGTGAGCCCGGGCACACCCACCGGGGATGCCGCTGTCCTGCCACCGGTCGCTGGTGCCACGGATTCCGGGCCGCCACGCTGGACTTCGCCCGGATCGAGCAGTGGTGGGGAGCCCACCCGGAGTTCGGCGTCGGGATCGCCTGCGGGCCCGCCGGACTGGTCGTGATCGACATCGACGCCCATGCCCGGCTGCTGCCCGCACGGGACCGTCTGCTGCCCGGCATCGGCATCGCCGAGACCGTGGACCTGACCGGGCTCGCCAACGGCTTCCACACGATCGGGGTGCTGGCCGCGCTGCGCGAGGCGGCCTCTCCCGCCGACGACGAGACGACCCTGCGCGTGCGCACGCCCGCGGGCGGCCTGCACGTGTGGTACCGCGCCCTGGGCGGGCACCGCTGGCAGTGCTCCTCCGGTTCGGGCGGCGGACGGGCCCTGGCCTGGCAGGTCGACGTACGGGCGCACGGCGGGTACATCGTCGCTCCGGGCACCGTCACCGAGGCGGGGGCGTACGAGGCCGTGGGTCCCGCGCGGGAGCCCGCGCCGCTGCCCGCCTGGCTCGCGCGCGAGCTGGAGCGCACCGGCCATCTGCCGCCCGTGCACGTGCCAGCGCCCCGGCCGGTGCCCCCGCGTGCCCGGCAGGCGGTCCTGGCCGCCGGAGGGGGCCGTGGAGCCGCCGGCCGTGCGCTGGCCCCGCTGCTGGCGGAAGTGGCCGCCTGCGCCGCCGTACCGGAGGGCGCGGGGTTCACCGAGAAGCTCAACCGGGCGGCGTACACCGCGGGCGGGCTCGTCGCCGCGGGCGTGCTGGCCGAGGCCGAGGCCGAGCGTGTCCTGCGGGAGGCGGCCGCGCAGGCCCGTCCCGGGCAGGAGCGGCGCTACGGCGCCGTCATCCGCGGTGGACTGAGCGCGGGCCGCACCCGTCCGCTTGCCCCGGGAGGCCGCCCGTGACGCGCGGCCACGACAACGCCCTCTTCGACGCCGGGGAGGTCGCGGCGCAGATCCTGGCCCACAGCGTGCCCCAGGTCCGTACAGAGGCTCACAGCCTGCCCCAGGACCCTGTGAAGGCGCCGAGCGTCCCCCAGGGCCGTACGCGAGAGCAGGGCGGTCCCCGGTCCGCCGGGGAGGCGACCGCCGACGGGCTGCTGCCCGACACCCTCAGCGACCGAGGCAACGCCAAACTGTTCGTCAGCCTCTACGCCAACGACTACCGGCACGTGCCGGGGCTCGGCTGGTTCCGGTGGGACAGCACCCGCTGGCAGATCGACGAGGACGACACCGTGCTGTGGGCCGCCGGCGACCTGGCAGAGTCCCTCGCCACCACCGACCCGCGGGGGGTGCACAGCACGACCGCCCTCCAGCAGCACCGCCGGCGCGCGCTGAGCACCAGCGGGATGAACGCGATGCTCACCCAGGCCAGGTCCGCGCCCGGCATGGTGCTCAACGCCGCGCTGCTGGACGCCGATCCGTACGCGCTGTGCACGCCCGGTGGCATCGTGGACCTGCGGACCGGGCTCAGGCGCGTGCCGGACCCGAACAAGGACTTCCACTCCCGCTCCACCACCGCAACGCCCGAGCCGATGCCGACGCCCCGCTGGGACCGGTTCCTCGCCGACACTTTCGGAGAGGGCCCCGAGGGCCGGGAGATGATCGACTTCCTGCATCTGCTGCTGGGCTACTCCATCACCGGCGACGTCGGCGCCCAGGTGATGCCCTTTCTGTTCGGCTCCGGCAAGAACGGCAAGTCGGTGCTGCTGGACGTGGTGATGAAGCTCGTCGGCGACTACGCGGACGCCGCGCCGCCCGGGTTCCTCATGGCCCGCCCCTACGAGGGACACCCCACCGACCTGGCCGAGCTGCACGGGCGCCGGGTCATCGTGTGCAGCGAGGTCAAACCGGGGGACCGGTTCGACGAGGCCCGGGTGAAGCTGCTGACCGGCGGCGACCGCATCAAGGCGCGGCGGATGCGGCAGGACTTCTTCAGCTTCCAGCCGACGCACAAGCTGTGGCTGCTGGGCAACCACCGGCCCGAGGTGGGCACAGGTGGGTTCGCGTTCTGGCGGCGGATGCGGCTGATCCCGTTCGAACGGGTCGTGCCCGACCACCGCAAGGTCGACAACCTGGCCGACATCCTCGTGACGGAGGAAGGGGCCGGCATCCTCAACTGGCTCGTCACCGGGGCCCGGCGCTACCTGACCGGGGAGCGGGACCTGCTGGGCCCGGAGGCCGTGCGCATCGCCACCACGGCGTACGCGGAGACCGAGGACCACATCGGGCGTTTCCTCGGTGAGGCCTGCCGGCGCGAGCCGGGCCTGCGGGCGGAACAAGCCGGTCTCTACGCGGCCTACCGGACGTGGTGTCAGAAGGAAGGGGCCCCGGCCGTCTCGTCCCGGTCCTTCGCCGCGCGGGTCCGGGAGGTGGTTGGCCTGGCGTCCCCGAAGGAAATGATCCTGTCCAACCAGCGCAAGTACTATCCGGGCATCGGGCTGGCCGCCGACGAGGAGACAGTATGAGTGCCCTCATAGCCGAGGACGAGATCGTCCACGAGGTCGACCTCGTCTGGCTCGAGGACATCAGCGAACTGGACTACGTCCGCCAGAGCCTGGACCGGCTGCCGACCCGCCGGGGCAGGCCCGCCTACCACCGCGACGGCCGCATGGTCGGCTACGCGCTGCTCGGGCCCAAGGCCAAGCCGTCGCGCTCTTCGGGGACCTTCCGCCGACGTGTGTTCTGGCTGCTGCCGCACGACCGGGACACCGTCCCCGACGGCCTGTACGCCACCGGGGCGCCCGCCGAGGCCGTCGATCCGCGCACGCTGGCGCCCGGGAGGAAGGGACGCAAGACGGAGCGGTCGGAGGGCGGGCAGATCTCGTCCCGGGCGCAGGGAGAGTCGTTGCCGCTGTGAGCCCGGGGTGCCCGGTCCGTCACAACAACAAGAACAGACCTTCCGGTTTTCTCTCGCGGTGTGGTGTACTGCCGACGTCGCGCCGGCGGCAGGAGGCACTCACGTCTCCGACCGCCGGGAGCTGCTGACCTGACCGGGGGGAGGTCGGTCCATGTGTGGCGTGGGCGGTGGTCGATGTGTGAAACCGCCCGCAGGCCCGGTGGAAGAGGCCGTGCGGGCGGCGTGGACGGTGGCGTCGTGGCGGTTACGGACGACCAACCGGCCCCGTGAGGGTCGAGGCGTAGACGCACCGGTCGTCCTGGCGCCCGATGACCTCGACCGTCATCATCTCCTCGCTGTCGGCCGAGACGCGCGAGACCTCGATCCAGCAAGGCCGGTCGAACTCGACGTAGTTGGAGAAAGTGGTCGAGGCACTCGCGGGGACGAATGCCCGCGAGCCGACCGCGGCGAAGGCGGCCTGGCGGGCGGCTTCCAACAGGACCATGCCCGGTATGTGGTCGGCACCGTGGTCGAACAGGATCGGGTGGTCGAGGTTCGGCGTGAGCAGCCAGCGCCGCGGGTGGTCAGTGGCCGAGAGCACCACGTCGGCGGCGAAGAGGCGGTTCACGGACGCCGGCGGCATTTTTCCACGGGAGGCATCCGGTACGGCCCTGTCGACCGACGAGGCGGTCCCGGCGGTTCGGCCGGCCCGCAGCCGCGTGTAGACGGTCGGGGTGATCGTGGAGAACTGGGTGGCGCCGTGGGCCACCACAACTCCCTCCCTCAAGATGGACAGTTCCATGGCCCCCCGGTTGATCACCCCTCGGCGCTGGACGAGTTCCGTGCACCTGGCCTCGATGCCGAAGTCGGTCGGGCGCGAGGCGATGCCCAGGCCGCGCAGATCCGCCGTGTAGCTGATGGCCCGCATCACGAACTGGTGACCGAGCGGAACGCCCAGCTCCGTGTGGGCGAGGAAGATGCCCGCCTGGCGGAACGTCTCTGCAACCTGCAGCGGGTCGTGGCTCGCCCCATCGGGGCCGGTGAAGTACGTATGGGCGCGGGGCCACTGGCCGGTGAGCGAGAACTGCAGGCCGTCCTGCGCGGTGCAGGCGGTCAGGAAGACCTCGGCGAGGCTGGCGCGATGCACGTACTCCTTGGGGACCGTGGTGGTCAGGCGAGGTAGTTCACGCGTTCCTCTGTCGCTGCCGGTGGTGATCAGACTCATCGCTACCCCCGTCTTGAAGCCGCGTCCGACGACTCCATAAGATACGGACCTACCGGTTTTCTTGTCGGGAGCATGAAGTAAAGAATCTGCCAAGTTTGTGCCGGAAGTGTGAATAGCTGATTCCGTTTTGCGGTGTTGACAGCAAAGAGTCCTTGTGCCGTCGGGGCCCAGCCTCGATCTGAAACCCGCTTGGCGGTTTCCTTTGCTCCTCTCCCTGAGGCGCTTGGAGGTACTTGTGCAAGGAAACCGACCAATGTGGACACCTGCACCGGCCTGCGAAAGGAAGACCACGATGTCCGTCCCGCTGGGGACTCTCCGGCTGGCCGCCGTCAACATCGACGGCGTACTCCTCAACGACACATTCAGTCCGGTCATCCACCGATTTCTCGTGGCGCACGGGGTCACCTACACCCGAGAGCTCGAACGGGCCGTCCTGTCCCAGCCACGCCACGTCGCCGCGCTGGTGCTCGCAGATGCCATCGGGTCCACGGCAGGACCGCAGCACGTGCTCGAGGCCTGCTTCGCAGAACGCGAGAAGTACCTGCGGGAGCATCCGGTGCGCGTGAACGACGGGGCGGTCGACCTGGTGTGCCGGCTGCGCGGGCTGGGCCTGGACGTCGTTTGCTACGGAGGGCTGGACGAGAGCCATTTCGAGCGCCACGTCGGATCCTGGCGGTCCAGCTTCACCGCACCTGGCTACATCTGCACCAACGACTTCCGGCCGGGCATCCGGGAGATCACCCGGGACCACATGGGACTCGACTACCCGGAGGTGGTCTTCATCGACGACGCGGCCAGAGTCGCTGAGCGGGCACGGGAGTTGCGGGTGCCGTTCGTGGGACATCCCAGCCCGTTCCGGCACGGCTTCCAGCGCCAGTCGATGCAGGAGATCGGCGTGCGGCATCTGGTGCACCGTCTGGCCGACATCGACGAGGCGCTGCTGCGCACCCTCGATCGCGAGGCGGCGCAGGACGCCGTGTGGCCGAAGGACGACCGACCGCTCGCCGCTGTCGGTGTCGAGCGGCGGGACGCACGGACGTGACGGCGGACGGAACCGCTCCACTCGCCGGAAAGGTGGCACTGATCACCGGTGCCAGCAGCGGCATCGGCGCGGGCGCCGCCCGTGTGTTCGCTGCGCAGGGCGCGGTGGTGGTGCTGGCGGCCAGGCGGGAGGAGAGACTGCGGGACCTGGTCGAGGAGCTGCGCGGCTCGGGCGCCGAGGCGAGTTACCGCGTCGTCGACGTGCGCAACGGCGAGGAGGTCCGACGCACGGTGGAGTACGCCGCCGAACGCTACGGCCGTCTGGACGCCGCGTTCAACAACGCCGGTGTGGGGCTGGCGAAATCGCCCCTGCACCTGTTGGACGACGACGCCTACGAGCGCGTGATGGACACCAACGTGCGTGGCGTGTGGAACTGCATGCGCTGTGAGATCACCGTCATGCTCGAATGCGGCGGAGGCGCGATCGTGAACACCAGCAGCGTCGGTGGCCTGGTCGCCTCCTCGACGGGTGCGCCGTACATCGCCTCCAAGCACGCCGTGATCGGGCTGACCAAGGCGGCGGCCGTCGAGTACGCGGGGCACGGCATACGGGTCAACGCCATCGCGCCGGGGCTGACTCGCTCGGAGATGGTCGACGAGTGGTTGGAGGTCCCGCACATGATGCAGCGCGCCCTTCGCTCCGCGCCGCAGCAGCGGGCCGCAGCCCCGGAGGAGGTGGCGGAGACAGCAGCCTGGCTGTGCAGCGACAGGGCGAGCTTCGTCACGGGGGCGACCGTGTCCGTCGACGGAGGGCGGACCGCCTGGTAGCGGCGGCGGGGGACCGCGATCGGCGGAGCCCGCAGCGGTCGCGGCGGCCGGCACCGGGCGGGTGGTCGCCGTTGCACGGATTGGCGTGTCCGACCCGGAGTAGGAGCCCGAGCGTGGGGTAAGGTACCTCACGTCCGGTTTGGTTTTCCCCTGAGGAGGGTCCCATGGCACGGCAAGAGCGTGCGGTACGGACCCGACGCGCTGTTGTGGAGGCGGCAGCCGCCGTCTTCGCCGAGCGTGGCTACGCGGCAGCGACCATTGCCGAGATCCTCCAGCGTGCGGGCGTGACGAAGGGTGCGCTCTACTTCCACTTCGACTCCAAGGAAGCGCTGGCGCGCGGGGTCATCGACGCGCAGATCACGACCGACTACTGGGTGCCGCGCGAGTTGAAGCTCCAGGAGTGGGTCGACATCTGTATGACGCTGGCCTACCGGATCCCCCAGGACGTGGTGCTGATGGCCGGCATCAGGCTCTCCGCCGATCTCCAGGGGCGGCAGTTGTTCGGCAGTGCCTGGCCGGCCTGGACGGAACTTGTGGCTCGGAAGATCGCCGAGGGCAAGGAGCAGGGCGAGGTCCTGCCGCACATCGACCCGGACGAGACAGCGGAGTTCTTCCTCGGCGCCTGGCTCGGTATCCAGTTCCTGTCGGAGGCCTACGCCAACTGGAGCGACCTGCCGGAGCGCGTCTCGACGCTCTATCACTACATTCTTCCGGCGATTGCCACCCCTGCCGCCCTGGTCAAGCTGGACATCGCGCCTGACAGAGGCATTCGCGTCATCGAGGAAGCCGAGCGTCTGACGGATCAGCCGGCGGTCGTGGCCTGAACTGCGCAGCTGAACTGCGCAGAACCGCCGTCGCCGTCGATGCGAGTTGGTTGGGTCCGCCGAACTAAACCAGAGGGATGGTTTGTCTGTGCGGCTCTGCCGACGGTGGTTGCGCGGTTCCGTGCGCGCCCTTCGCAGCTCTCCCCGCTTCTCTCGCGGTTTCACCGCTTACGAGCACCGCGCATGGACGCGTAACAGACCGACTGTCCTCTTTGCCGATCGCCGCAGGAGAGGGCGGAATGACCGCCTGCACGCCGTCTACCTGCTGGCCAAGGAACTTCCGCCGCTATATCGTTGAATGATTCAAATACAGCGCTCCCTCCCCCGCTAGTAAACCAACCAAGCATGCGGTTTGCTAAGGTGGCGCGACAGCACGTAGAGGAGGGTGCAATGGTCAAGCAGGTGCGAGCGGCTCGTACACGTCAAGCCCTCATCGTTGCTGCGGCCGAGGTCTTCGCCGACAACGGCTATGCGCTGGCCACTCTGCCCGCGGTCAGCAAGCGGGCCGGAGTGAGCACCGGAGCCCTGCACTTCCACTTCGCCAGCAAGGAAGCGCTGGCACGGGAGGTCGAGGGGGTCGCGGCCGACTCCGTCGAGAAGATGGCGGCGGGCTGCCGTACCTCCGCCGACACCCTGCTGCAGTCCCTCGTGAACGCCACCTGCCGACTGCTCGCCGCCGTGGCGAGCGATCCCGTGGTCAGGGCCGGTTTCAAGCTGAGCCATGACCCCTCCCGCAAGGGTGGGGGACTCGCGCGGTGGTGGTGCGAGTGGGTCCAGGACGTCGTGGCCCAGGCCGAGGAAGAAGGGGAACTGGCGGACGAAGTCTCGCCGGAGGGCGCCGCTGCGGCCATCGTCGCGGCGACGGTCGGCTTCGAGACGCTGAGCGACTGGGACCTCGACTGGGTGTCGCGGGAACAGGCCGCGCGTTTCTGGACTCTCCTGTTGCCGCGTCTGGCCGCCTCGCCGCAGCAGATCCTCGTCGAACCGGACGAGGAGAGTGGCGGGAACGAGCCGGAGGGCGCGCAAGCGGACGCCGGCTGACGGAGGCCGGCGCAAGACGTAGCCCAAAACCGTCTACTGGGCCGGCAATAGACCGGTCAAGCTGCTCGTTCACTCCGGGGATCGTAGGCCCTCATTGGGTGAATTTGTCCGGACACTCCAGGTAAATGGTTTCTATCTTGCGGCAGGCTTGAGTCCCCGTGGAACATAAACGGGATAGCCGGTTTGGGATTGACATACCGCACGCGCTGTTTTTAACTCATGAGTGTTAGGGGAACGCTGCAGACGGCACCAAGGATGGGGGAGACGGCGTGGACATCGATGTGCTCGGCACACTCGGCGTACGGCTCAACGGGGTGTCCATCACGCCGACGGCACCCAAGCCGCGCCAGGTGCTCGCCCTGCTGGCACTGCGCGCCGGTCAGGTCGTCCCGGTAAGTGTCCTGACCGAGGAGCTGTGGGGCGGCAAGCCGCCGCGCAGCGCCCGCGCCACCCTGCAGACCTACATCCTGCAGCTGCGCGAACTCATCTCGGCCGCCCTGGACGGCGGCACCGGGGACGAGAGCGGGGAGCGCTGCCAGGCCAAGGACGTGCTGCTGACCGTACCCGGCGGCTACCTGCTCAAGAGCGGTCACGGCGTCAGTGACGTACGGGAGTTCGAGCGTCTCGCCGGTTCCGGGTACCGGGCCATGGACGCCGAGGACTACCCCCGGGCCGCCCGGCTGCTGCGCGAGGCGCTCGAGCTGTGGACCGGCCCCGCGCTGGCCGACGTCCACACCGGTCCCCAGCTGGCAACCGAGGTCAAGCGGCTGGAGGAGAGCCGGCTGTGCGCGCTGGACCAGCGGGTCGAGGCGGACCTGCGGCTCGGCCGGCACCGCGAGCTGCTCGCCGAACTGACCGTGCTGGTCAACCAGTACCCCACGCACGAGAGCCTGTGCGGTCAGTACATGCTCGCGCTGTACCGCTCCGGGCGCCGAGGCGAGGCGCTCGACGCCTACCAGCGGCTGCGCGCCACCCTGGTGCGCGCCATGGGCCTCGAACCGTCCCCCGCGCTCGCCAAGCTGCAGCGCTCGATCCTCATGTCCGGCTCCGACACCCTCCCGGCCCGCCCCGCGACGAGCGCATCCATGGTTCCCGTCGGCTGACGCCGTGTCACCTCGCGGCTCCTCCACCAGAAATCGAGCACTGCTCAGGCCCTGCCGTGCAGGCTTGATCGCATCTGGAGGAGGGGGTCGCGCATGTCGTCGCAGCGAGTGCACTCCGCCCAGCACACCGTCCCGGTGGCGGCGCCCGCAGATGTCGTCTACGGCCTGCTCGCCGACACCCCCCGCTGGCCTGTCCTGCTGCCCCCCTTCGTCCATGTCGAGCGCATCGACTTCGACGGCACGGAGGAGAACCTGCGGCTGTGGCGGCTGCGGGACGGCCAGGTGTGTTCCGCGCTCGCCCGCCGCGTGCTGCGGCCCGGGGAGCGTCGTATCGACTTCGAACGGCAGGACGCCCTCCTGCCCGGTGCGCCGACCTCCGGTGTCTGGAGCGTGGCATCCGACGGCGTCGGCCGATGCCTGCTGACGCTGCTCCATGAGCGCCCGGCCGGGCCCGGGCAGACGCCCGAGGCGTTCGAGTCGGACGTGCGGTCCGAGCTGACGGCGCTGCGCGAGGCGGCCGAGCGCTGGGACCGTCTGGACGAACTGCTGCTGTCCTTCGAGGACAGCGTGTACGTCAACGGCTCCCCGGAACTCGTCTACGACTTCCTCTACCGCGTCCAGGACTGGGCCGACCTGGTTCCCCATGTCGACCGGGCCGACGTCACCGAGGACCGGCCGGGCGTGCAGGCGACGGTCCTGCACACCTGTGAACCGGAGACGGGGGAGATGCTGGTGTCCGAGTCCGTACGGCTGTGCTTCCCGGCCGCCGGACGAATCGTCCACAAGGAGACCCTGACCCCGGATCCCGTCGCCGCGCACTACGGGGAGTGGTACCTGGAGCCCGACGAGACCGGCGTGCGGGTGGTCTCGGTCCACCACGTGATGCTCCGCGAGGGCGCGGTGGAGACCGTCCTGGGTGAGGGCGCTCTTCTCGTGGACGCCCGCCGGTACGTGCGCGAGTGGCTGGGCCGGTCGAGCACGGAGGCCCTGAACCTGGCGCGGTGGCACGCCGAAAGCGCCGTACGCCGACTGCGATGACACTGTCGGAGAACCACCGTACGGCGACGGGCACCACGACGAGGAGGAGACCGGCGATGGCCCTGACCCGGCCGGCCCCGCATGCCGGGCGGCCCCTGACGACCCGGACGTCCCCCGGCCCCGCGGAAGGACCGGACGGCGCGGCGCGCTGCGCGGCGCGCCTCGAAACGCTGCTGGGGGACCCCCGGGACCCCGCCAACCCCTACGGGCGG
This sequence comes from Streptomyces sp. NTD91, assembly GCF_059510455.1. Lineage (NCBI taxonomy): Bacteria > Bacillati > Actinomycetota > Actinomycetes > Kitasatosporales > Streptomycetaceae > Streptomyces > Streptomyces sp. NTD91. The sequence continues at coordinate 24,687 of NZ_JCAJZW010000048.1, read as the reverse complement.
TCCGCTCTGTGGGCTGCGGGGCACAGCACCCCGCCCGCCCCGCTCGTCGGTCTGCCCGGCGCCGAGGATGTCCGGGCCGCCGATCAGCTCGTCCGCGCCCTGCGCCCGCTCTTCCGCCGGGATCTCGCCCTGGCCCACACCTGGAGCATCCGTCCGCTGCTGAGCGCACCGGTGCCGCACCCGGCGGCCGCGCTGCTCGGTCCGGCCGCGCTCCTCGCGGCGACGGGCGGCGTCCTGCGCGGCGCGACCCGCATCGTGGACGGCCTGAGCAGGTACGAGGCCGCTGCCCGGCAGTGGCGGCCGGTCCTCGCCTCGGCCTTCGCGGAACTGCTGGCCTGCGAGAGCCTTACGGCCGTGGCCCTGCGGGCGTGCTCCGGCCCGGGCGCGGACGATTCGGGGACGCCGGAGCAGGGCTGGGAGGCGCTCGCCGCCGTCGTGGAGTACCTCGTGCCCCAGCTCGTCGGTGAACTGATGGGTGATCTCGAACTGGTGCTGAGCGAGTGCGGTTTCGACGGCGGTACCGTCGAACGGCGCACCCTGGACAAGATTCGGCAGGACCGGGCGTTCGCCCAGGTCGACTGGACGGCCGCCAGTGCGGCTCAGGCCCGTGTCGTTCAGGGGCTGAGCGCGGCGGGTGACGCACGGCCGGACGATGGCACGGAGTGCGCGGCGCTGTTCCGGATCACCGAGCAGGCGCCTGCCATGGCACCGGGCAGCGACTGCCTGCGGGCCGTCGCGGCGACGCTGGCCGGCGCCACGGCACGGCTGGCGGCCGGTGCCGACGACGCAGGCACCGCGGCGCTCGCCCGCGTCGGCCGCAGGCTGGTCACCGAGCAGCGGGCGCTGCGGGTCACGTGTTCGGTCACGGCCGTGCACGACCCCGCCGACCCGGCGGCGCGTGCCCTGGCCGACCGCCAGGCCCTGCTCGCAGCGGCCGCCGTGGCCCTCGGCGTACGGGAAGCCGCGGCCGGGGTGCGGCTGTCCTTCCTCGGTCAGGCCGACTGGGCGCTGTTGGCCCTCGGGCGGATCACCGGGCGGCTCGGACAGCCCCTGCCCGACGGCGTCCCGGACCCGCAGCCGGGCGTGTGGGGCGAGCTGGCCCGCCGCGCGGCGAACGGCGTGGACTGCGACCTCCATGCGACGAGGCTGCGGTGGTGAGCGGAATCGGCGCCGCGCACAGCCGCACTCCGGGGGTGCCCTTCCCGCCGCCCTGCCGTGTTGCCGGGCCGGACGGGCCGTGGGAGGAGGTTCAGGAGCGGATCGAGCGGACGGGCCGGGCGGTGGTGCACACCACCTGGGGCCAGTGGCTGATCCCCGCCCTGCTCGATCCCGGGCTGCGCACGCTGCTCGGCCGCGACTGGCCCCGCTACCGGCAGCATCCGGTCCCGGCGGGCCGGCTGAGCCTCGCCGTCTCGCGGGTGGTGCTCAAGCACACGGCCGCCGTGGCCCTCCAGGTTCCCCCCGGCCGGCTCGACCTGGCGTATCTGCCGGGCGGCCGGCCAGTGCTGCGCGGCCTCGGTGCGGACCTGCAGGTGAGCCTCGCCCACACCGAGGAACTGATCGTGGTCGGCGTCAGCCGCGCCGGGACGGTCGGCGTGGACGCCGAGCCCGCGGGGCGCCGTGTCTCCTTCGAGAGGCTGCGCGACCGCGCCTGCACCGCGGCGGAGGCCGAACTGCTCGCCGCCCTGCCCGAGGACGAGCGCACCGACCGGTTCCTGCGGCTGTGGACGCTGAAGGAGGCGTACACCAAGGCACTCGGCCACGGCATGCGGCGCCGGTTCTCGGCGTTCGGTTTCGAGTGGGACGCGACGGGGACCGTCCGGCTCACCGGGGACAGGGCCGGAGAGTGGGCGTTCGCCACCCATCTCGTCGAGGAGCGCTTCCTGGTGAGCGAGGCCCATCGGCAGGATGCGGCGCCGGCAGCGGCGGACGGGACACGGGTCCGTCCGCCACGGACGGACCGGGGCGGCCGCCTGTGATGCAGGTGCCGCAACCTCCGCGGGTCACCGGCCTTCCGGGACGGCGGGGCCGCGGAAAGCGGTGGGCGGGCGCACCGGTCCAGGCCGCCGCCGGACCGTGGCCGGAAGCGCCGTGCAGAAACGATTTGAAAAGGAGGTCTGGGGACCGGACACGGCCGCTGCGGCAGCTGCGTTCGGCGCCTCGGGGAACGGATGAGGAGTCATCACTCGCACGCGGGCACCGTCCTCGCCGTGGTGCACGAACCGCTCGGCACGCAGGCCTGGTCGCCGCTCGTCTTCGAGCTGTGCGGGCTGACCCGCCCGGATGCCGAGGCGGTCGCCGCACGCGTTGGCGAGCGCCATCGGACGTACGACGTCGGGCTGGACCGCGCCCCGGACGCCGGGCGCTCCGGTCGGTGTCTCCTCAGGCTCACCCCCCGCGGCACCACCGAACCCGGCGGGCAGCTCACCGACGATCTGCTGTCCGACCTGCTGGCGCCACTCGCGGCGGAGACGATCGCCGTGACCGGGCATCAGCGGGCGCTGCTCGCGGCGGCGGTCGGCGGTCGGGGCGGCCCCGGGCGGTTCGTGGAGCAGCTCTTCTGGGACTGGGCGGGCCCGTTGGACTTCAGCCGGTTCGTCACCGCCTGGCAGTCCGTCGCCGAGCGGGAGGTGGTGCTGCGGACGTCCTTCGACTGGACCGGCGCCGCCCGCCTGGTGATCCACGACCGCACGGTCGTGGACGTCGTACGCCATGGGCAGGCGGACGTCGACTGGAGCGAACTGCTCCGGCAGGACCGGGCCCGTGGCTTCGAGCTGTACCGGCCGGGTCTGCTGCGGGTGTCCCTGGTCGACGGGCCGCCGGACACGAGCGGCGCCGGCGCCGGGCAGCCGCCCACCCGCCTGCTGGTGACCTATCACCGGGCTCTGCTCGACGAGCGCGGGGCACGTCTGCTGGTGCGGCAGTTCTACCGTTCCTACCTCGCCGGCGGGGTGCTGCCCGGCGCGGACCGGCGGCCCGACATCCGGGACCACGCCGAGTGGCTGACCCGCCAGGATCCGGCCGCTGCCCGGGAGTTCTGGTCGGCGGCCGCACCGCCCGCCGATGCCGCAGTCAGCCCGGGCCGCCCCGCCGGGCCACCACGGCATGCCGGGGGGCCGGGCAGGATCCAGCGCCGACTCAGGCCGCCCCAGACCTCCCGGCTGCGCTCGTGGGCCGCGGGCCGGGGCGCGGGGGAGAGCAGCGCCCTGCACGTGGTGTGGGCGCTGTTGCTGTACCGGGCGGCCGGGGCCGACGGACCGCTGCCGGTGGCATTCGGGGTGCATCTGTCCGGGCGGGACATGTCGCTGCGGGCCGCGGCCGACATTCCCGGACTGCTGGGCAACCCGCTGCCGATGACGGTCACCGTGGACCCGGCCGCGCCGCTGGTGGACCTCCTGCTGCAGGTGCGGGATGCCGCGCTCGACCTCACCTCCTACGCCTGGGTCTGCAGCGACCGGATCCGGGAGTGGGGTGGGCGCGCCCCCGGAGCCGAGCTCACCGAGACCACCGTCCGTTTCGACAGCCGCCCCGAAATGCCGGAGAACCTGCGGGCGGAACTGGCTGCGCAGGGCATCCGGGTGGGGGTGCCGCAGAGCGCCGGTGGTGACACGACGCTGCCGGTCACGCTCGTCGCACACTACGACACCGAAGGCGCCCTCGTGCTGACCGTCCTGTACGACCGGGCCAGGTTCACCGACGCCGACGCCTCCAGCACGCTGGCGCAGTGCCTGCACCTGCTGCGCAGCCTGCCGGAGCACCCGGACGGGCAAGTCACGGTCGGCGACGCCCTGCGGTTGCTGAGCACCTCCGAGGTGCCCCGCATGACACCGCCCGAACCCGGCTGCACCCGGCACGTGCTGGCGGTGCTGCGGGCCGGGGAACCCGAGGCGGACGTCGTGTGCCTGGTCACAGTTCCCGGGGTCACGCCGGGCGCGTACGACACGCTGCTGCGCGACCACGAGGGGCCGGAACACATCGTGTCGCTCAGGATGACGGGCCGGCGGGTGCCGCCCGATCTCCTGGAGGAACTGGTCGGTGACGGGCGGCGGTTGACCCTGTGCGGGGCGGGTCCGGCCGGTCGGGTCGCCCATGAGATCGGCCTCCGCGTGGCGGAGCGGACAGGTGAGGCCCCGGCCGTGGTCATGACCGGGGTCGGCGGTGCCGTGGAGAGCGCGCAGGCGTTGGCCCGGGCCCTGCGGGCGGTGCGGGCGCCCAGTACTTGACGAGTGGCGTCGCCGTCGGCCTTTCGAGCGGGCGGCGAGCAGTTCTTGAGCCGCATGGCCGACGGTGGCCGAAAGAGGAGGCGGCATGGGCGACACGGACCGGGGAAAACCGGCTCTGCGCGTCGAGCGCGGCACGGCGACCGAGGAGGAACTGGCCGCGCTGACCGTCGTGCTGCTGGCCCTGCGCGGCCGGACGGCACACGAGGAGACGCGGCCGTGGCCGGTCGACCGCGCGTTCTGGTGGCGGCAGGGCCGTTACTGCGGATCGCACAGCTGGCAGTGACGAAGGCCCCGTCTCTTACAAGACCTGACGGTCTGTTTGCTGAAGGTTCGGCGAGGTGTCTGGTCGGTTCCTCGCGGGGATGTCCTCCTCACCTGCCAGACGTCTATCGGTCAGGGGTGATGCCTGCGGGCCTCAAGTCGATGGTCGTTGCATGGATTTTGGCAGGTGGGCGCCCGTCTTCGAGAGCTGCTGCACTGCATCTCGAGGTTGTTAAAAACAGGACGTTCGGTCTCGTATTGACATACCGTTCGTGCTGTTTTTAAATCGTGAAGTGCCGGCAGCGCACGTGGACTTAGGGGAGACGGCGTGGACATCGACGTACTGGGCGCACTGGACGTGAGGGAGAACGGGGTGTCCATCGCCCCGACGGCGCCGAAGCCACGCCAGGTTCTGGCGCTGCTGGCGCTGCACGCGGACCGGGTGGTGCCGATCGCCTCGCTCGTCGAGGAACTGTGGTCGGACCGGCCACCGCGCAGCGCGCGCACCACCTTGCAGACCTATGTGCTGCAACTGCGCGAACTCATCGGGACGGCGCTGGCCCGCGGCACCGCACAGGCCTGCGGCACCGAGCCGGAACGCCGTACCGCCAAGGACGTGCTGCTCACCCTGCCCGGGGGATACCTGCTCGCCTCCGGCGGCGGCACCAGTGACGTCCGCGAGTTCGACCGGCTGGCCGGACTGGGCTACCGGGCCATGGACGCCGGTGACTTCGCCGGTGCCTCCCGCACCCTCGCCGCCGCCCTGGACCTGTGGTCGGGATCCGCATTCGCGGACGTGCAGACCGGCGTCCAGCTCACCATGGAGGCCAAGCGCCTCGAGGAGAGCCGGCTGTGCGCACTCGACCAGCGCATCGAGGCGGACCTGCGGCTGGGCCGGCACCGCGAAGTGCTCGCCGAGCTGACGGTCCTGACGAGCCGCTACCGTACCCACGAGAACCTGCACGCACAGTTCATGATCGCACTGCACCGCTCCGGGCGCCGAGGCGAGGCGCTCGACGCCTACCTGCGACTGCGCACCACCCTCGGGCGCGAGCTGGGCCTGGAACCGTCACCGCGGCTGCGCCGGCTCCAGCACTCGATCCTGATGGCCGAGCCCGAGACGCAGCCGGGCACGGCGGCCCCGGCCCGAGCCGCGCAGACCCCGCACGCCGGACCCCTGACACCGACCCACTGACCCTCCGGCGGGAGGGGCCCCGAGCCTTGGAGGCATCCACCATGACCAGTGAGCCGACGGCACCTTCCGATGGCCACGGAGACATCCTTGTCGAGCTCACGGCCGTGTTGGCCGATGTCGTACACGCCGATCCGGACCGGGTCGACCCCGAACAGCACTTCGCCGTCCTCGGCCTGGACTCCCTGCTCACAGTCGAGTTCGTCTCGGCCATCGCCGAGCGCTTCGGCGTCCGCATCGCCGGCACGGCCCTGTACGAGCACCCCACGCCGGCCCAGCTCGCCCGCCACCTGGTGGCCGTCCGTCAAGGTGCCGAGGAGGCCCCCGCCGCCCAGCACCCCGGTGCCTCGGCCGCGGTGCTGCAGGTGCTGCGCGAACAGCTGGCGCAGATCCTGCACTGCGACCCGTGGGAGATCGACGGCGGTGCCGCCTTCGCGGAGCTGGGCATCGGTTCCATCCTGGCGGCCCAGTTCGTCGCCGGCGTGAACCGCGCCTTCGGCCTGAACGAAGGCCCGGCCGGCGTCTACGAGCACCCCAGCCTCGCCGCCATGGCCTCCTACATCGCCTCCCGCACCGGGGGCGCGCCCGACGGGGCAGGAGTGGCTCAGGAGCCCCCGGACACCTTGGCACCGGACGTCGTAGGCGCGCCGGCCGGGGCCGGAGTGAGTCAGAAGCCGCCCGCCACCGCGGCCGCGCAGCGGCCCCCGCTGTCCCGGGAGGAGGTGGTCGCGCTCCTCGACGCGGTGCGCGGCGACCGGCTCGGCGTCGACGAGGCCGCCGCACTCCTGGTGGACCGTTCCGCGTGAACGGGGACACCACCCGCGGAGCACTGAGGGCTCCCCGCCCGCAGCGGCCCCGGCGGCCTCCGGGCCGCGACGTCGCGCCGTCCGCGGGGGGACGGCGAACCGAGACGGACGAGACGACATCATGACCATCACCGCACCGGAGTCCCTCAGCGCCGGGCCCACACCGCACCACGAGACGGTGCCCCCGGTGAAGCTGTGGCTGTGCCCCAACGACGCCCTCCCACCGGCCATCGCCCAGGTCCTGGCGGAGCACTGGCTGGACGAGCGGGAGAACGAGACTGCGGCCCGGTTCCTCTTCGAGCGCGACCGCCGACAGTACCTCGTGGCCCATGCCCTGGTCCGCCGGGCGCTGGCGCTGGAGGCCGGTCTCGCCGAGGCCGAGCTGGTCATCTGGCGTTCCTCGCGCGGGCGGCCCTTCCTGCAGCCGCTGCCCGGCGGTCTGCCCAGGGGCGGCGAACACCTGGACTTCAACCTCTCCCACGCAGGCGGCTACAGCCTGCTCGGCATCGTCCGCAGGCAGCGCATCGGAGTCGACGTCGAGGGCCTCGACCGGGAGCCGCGGGGCCTGGAGACCATCCTGACCACCTTCGCCCCCGAGGAGCAGCGGTGGGTGGGCGGCGCGTCCTCGACGCGGCAGCGGGACCGCCGGGTGCTCAGGCTGTGGACGTTGAAGGAGGCGTACACCAAGGCCCGCGGACTGGGACTCGGTCTGCCCTTCGACGAGTTCTCCTTCACCCTGGCCGACGACAGCGGGGTGCTCGCCTTCCGGCCGCCCGCCGACGACCTGGCCGGGCGCTGGCGGTTCCTCGAACTGGAGCCGGTACCCGACGTGCTGGTCGCGGTGGCCGTACCAGCGGACGAACTCTCCCCCTCCCGACTGGAGTTGCACATCGGATTCCCCTGGGGCCGGGCCGCACCGCAGACCATCACCCTGCCGGGGCCCGTGGGCGCACCGCACGACCAGGGGGTTTCGTTCGGATCAGGTCGGGCAGGCCGCGGCGTCCGGTGCGGTGCGTCGCAAGGCGGAGGATCACCCGAGCACCGGTCGTACTCGGGTGGTCCGACAACGCGGCGAGGTGCCGTGCCGGGCGTCGCGGACCCGGGCTGATCCCAACGAAACCCTCTGGTTCGGTCCACGTCCTCACGACCCGGAACGGCTGGTCCGTCACCGTTCTCGCGACGACGCCTGGTCCCTCACCGCCCTCGTGGCGACTTGTCCCCCGCCCGGAATTCGGGCCGGAATCAAGAGTTCGGTTCCAGACGTGCCGACACCACACGTGGAGTGCCGCTGGAGGACGGATACAGGAAATCGCTTGAGGGGGACGGGCACGGCTAGCGTGCGTAGCGGCAGAGATTTTTGGCCACCAAAAGGAACTGGACAAGGAACTCGACGAGGTGGGGAGGCCACCATGCAGATTCAGGTTCTGGGTCCGTTGAGTGCCGAGGTCAACGGGGGATCAATCGTTCCGACGGCCGGTAAGCCGCGGCAGATTCTGTCGCTGCTGGCGCTCTATCCGGGACGGGTCATGCCCGTACCCACGCTCATGGAGGAACTCTGGGGGTCCGAGCCTCCGGCGAGCGCGCTGACGACCCTCCAGACGTACATACTCCAATTGCGCAGGAGGCTCGGTACGGCGATGGGGCCGGGCGCTCCGACCGGAGCGAAGGACATTCTCGCGACCCGGCACGGGGGATACCTGCTCCAGATCGACAAGAGCTGCGTCGACGTGAACCGCTACGAGGAACTGACCCGGCAGGGCCAGGCCGCGTTCGAGGCGGGGGACAATGAGGTCTCCGCCGCGCGTTTCGCGGCGGCTCTCGACCTGTGGACCGGTGCGCCGCTGGTCGATGTGAAACTTGGGCCGGTTCTCGACATCGAGGTGATGCGACTGCAGGAGAGCCGGCTGCTCACCGTGGAGCGGCGTATCGACGCCGACCTGCGGCTCGGCCGCCACTCCGAGCTGATCGCCGAGCTGACCGAGCTGACCGCTCGCCATCCGCACCATGAGGGGCTGCACTCGCAGGTCATGGTGGCGCTGTACCGGTCGGGGCGGCAGGCCACTGCGCTGGAGGTCTACCGCAGGCTGCGTATGCGGCTCATCGAGGACCTGGGCGTGGAGCCTTCCCCGCAGTTGCAGCGTATGCACCAGGCCATGCTGGCCGTGGATCCGCAGCTGGACGTGCTGGCGGGGCCGCGCCACACCTCGACGTTCGACCTGTTCGCGGCGTGATGGACGGCGCCGCCCGACCCACGGCCGACGGTCTGCCGTCGGCCGCGCCTCCACCGGCTCGCCGCGGAACCGCCGTCCGGACCGCCGTCCGGCGTCTTCCGTGCGGGGCTCAGGCGGCCGTCTGCTGCAACCGGGTCACCGTGTCCCACAGGACGGCCGGCGTGGCGAAGGTGTCCAGGGAGAGGACCTCATTGACGAAGCGGACGGCGTAGGCACTCTCCAACGAACCCAGCAACTCCACCGCGGCCAGCGAGTCCAGACCCGAGACCCTGAGGTCCGTGTCGGCCTCCAGCGGCTCGTCGGCGCCGAGGAACGGCAGGTAGCCGCGCAGGAGTTCCTCGAACTTCTTGTCCCAAGGCATTGCTGACCTCACTCTTTGTGTGTCGTCGGTTCGTCGAAGGAAGTCGCCGTCGTACGCCGTGGCAGATCGCCGAGCTCGTTGACCCGGTCAGCGTCGTCCCCTTCACCGACACCTCGGCGGAACGTCGACCGGCTCCTCGGCCCGGTCACGAACGCCGGGTCGCGGCTCTCCGCGGTGTACGTCCACGCGCAGGGCGGACCGGGAACGGTCGGCCGGCAGTCGGCGAGCGGGCCCCACGCGGTTCGGCGCTCGGCTCCGGAGCCGAGCGCGCACAGCACCACGGCGGCGGCCCGTTCGATCAGCAGGTGCACGTAGTGGTCCCGTCTCGGTTGGTCCACCCCTGTCTGGGCCAGCCTGACCACGCCGCCTACAGGGGTGGTGGAGCCGTGGCGGAACACGGAACGGAACCGCTGTTGCGAGGGACGTCGTATGCACACGCCGTGCCGTACCGGCGAATCCTGTCGAGGGCAATTCCGAGAAAACGCGGGAATCGACTGACGGACTCTGGAATTGGTTCCGGGGGACAAGCGCGTGGATGATTCCTCGGGCCTCACCGGGTTTTACCCGTCCTCCGGCCCCTCTCCAGTGCGGGCGGTCATGATCTGGGACTGCCGTGCGGGATGACGAACCACGAAGAAGGGCCGCTCGTCATGGTGCCGACGTTGACCGAACCCCTCAGCGGGGCGCTGCATGAACTGCTCACCGCTCGCAGCCTGCGCGAGCGCAACAGGGAGCTCGTCCTCGCGCTGGTCGCGGCAGGCAACCGGGGCGAGGTCAACCAGCTCACCCGCCACTGGGCGGGCTCCGCCGGCACGAGTGGGGGAGCGCTGCCGGACGGGCTGGAGCTGACGGTCGAGAGTGTCCTCGCCGACGGCGACGTCGTCGTGCTGCGGGCGACGGCGCGCGCCGCAGGAGCGGTCTGGTCACTGGTCGCGGAGCTCCACTTCGATGCCGCGGGCGGGGTCGTGCAGTGTCATGACGTGCTCGCACCGGGGACGACGAGCTGACTCCACCTCAGGTCGCCTCAACTCCTCGGGCTATTACGGCGTAATGAACGGAGCGATCCACTCCGCTCTGTGAGCCGCGTGAACGGCGCACCGGGCCCGTGGAGGGAGCCGGGAGGGTGGACGCGGGGTGCGCGGGGAGCGGCGAGGGCGGGTCGGTTCGCCCCCGCATGCCGTGTCCCCGGCTTTCAGGGGGGATGAATGCAGGTCGGGGACGGTTCGGGGGCCACTGGAGAAAACGGACGGCCGGGGCGCGGCGGAGCTAGCGTCGAGTGACTGAGCGTGAGAGGGCAGTCATGGCAGAGCGCTGCGTGAACGGCCGGTTGGAGAAGAGCAACACATCTGTCTGCACGTACCCCCGGAGCCGGAGCCGGAGCCGGAGCCGTGGGCCGGTCGGATGCCCGGGGTGCCGTTGTGCGGGCGGCGGTTGCGGACGCGGTGACGTCCCCTGCCGCACCGGCCCGCCGGGTGTCCTGTCCCTGCGGCGCCGCTGACGCGCCGTTTCGGGACGGGGAGCCGGTCCCCGGGCAGTTCCCGCGGGGCACGTCCGCACTGTGCGCTCTGCCGCGCGCGCCAGGGGTGCTGTCCGAACCGCTGAGCCGAAAGGGCCGATGTTGGTTCCGTACGGCGGTGTCCAGGAGGGGTTGGCGATGAACGACGACCGGCCTGCCGGTGTCTGCGCGGTGCTCGACCCCGAACGGGGAGCTCACGGCGCTCTGGAACTGCACGGACCACTGGACACGGCCTGCTTCCACCGGGCCCTGCACCGCATCGCGGAGATCCGACCCGGTGCACGGCACCCGGAGCCCCGGCTGCTGCGCCACGGACCCGACCTGCACTCCGTGGAACTGCCCGGCAGTGACGGAACGCAGGCACCCTACCCCGCAGGACTGCTCGCCGACCTGCTCACCGCCGCCCCCGAGCCCGGCCGGCCCGCCCGGTCCGGCTCCGGCCCCGGCGGCCGGCCCTGTGGGACGCTGCCGCGCACCCAGCCGGTCACCCCCGTGCAGCGGCAGCGGCTCGCCGACGCCCTGGCCTGGCCCGAGCACCAGGTCGAGCAGGTCGTCTGGCGCTGGTACGGTCCCCTCGACACCGCACGCTTCGAAGCGGCCTGGCAGGCCGTCGGCGAACGCGAGAGCGTACTGCGCACCGGCTTCGTGTGGGACCCGCGGCCCCGCGCCGTCGTCTTCGACCACGGCCGCACCGACGTCGTCCGCCACGCCCACGGCACCGTGATCCGGCGCGCGGCACTGCTGGCCCGCGAGCGTGCCCGCGCCTTCGACCTGCGCCGCCCCGGCGCGGTACGGGTGGCGCTGCTGGACAGCGGCCCCGCCGACGCGGCAGCGCCCTTCACCGACGTACTCGTCACCTATCACCGTGCCCTGCTGGACAGTTGGAGCGTCCGGCTGCTGATGCGCGAGTGCTGCCGCGCCTACCTCGCCGACGGGGTGCTGCCCGGTGGCGAACGCCGCCCCGACCTCGGCGACTGCGCTCGCTGGCTCGGCGCCCAGAACCTCGGGCCGGCCGACGGCCTCCGGCCCCTGCCCACCCGCCCGCGGGCCACACCCGCCGCATCCCGGCCGGGCCCGTCCGGCAGCTCGGGCACCGGCGTGCTCCGCGCCGCGCTGCCCCCGCTGCGCAGCGCCCACCTCGCCCACTGGGCGGCACGCTGGGGCGTCGCGGAGAGCAGCGTGCTCCAAGCGGTGTGGGCGATGCTGCTCTACCGTGCGTCCGACGCCGCGCCCGGGCCCACGACCGTCGGTTTCGGCCTGGACTTCCCGGGGCGGGGACTCCTCCTGGAGGGCATCGAGGGCGTCCCCGGACCGTTCGAGAACACGCTGCCCGTAACGATCGCCGTCCACCCGGCACTGGGGCTGCCCGCACTCCTGCGCGAACTGCGCGACTGCGTCATGGACCTGGCCGCCTACGAATGGACGACGGCCGGAGAACCTGCCACCGGCGGCGCCTTCGGGGCACGGACCGGCGGCCTGCTCGCCTTCGACTGCGGCCCGCGCCCCGAAGCCGCCTACGGCGACGAACTCGCCGGGCACGGGATACGCCTGGAGGAGCAGGAGGCCGCCGGATCGCCCGCAGGGTACGCCCTGCGGCTGCGCGCCGGTCACGACGCCCGCCGCGCTCTCGTCCTCACCTGCGCCTACGACCGCGACCTCGTCGACGGCGGCACCGCCCGCACCCTGCTGGCGCACACCAAGCGGATGCTGCGCCTGCTGCCCGCCGCGACCGCCGGAACCACCGTCGGGGACGTGCTGGCCTGGCTGCCGGACGCGGCCACACCCCGGATCCCGGACGGTCCCGTCCTCCGGGACGCGGCGTCGCTCCTGCCGCTGCGCGCCGCGTCGGCGCCCGACGCGGCGACCGTGTGCCTGCTCGACGTCCCGGGGGCACCGCGCACGGGGCACTGGGAACTGGTACGGCACTACCGCGGGCCCGAGGCGCTGACCGCGCTCCGGCTCACCGCCGGCGAGGAGACGGCGCAGGCCGGCGCCCTCGCCGCGCTGGCCCGCTCCTGCGACCGGCTGGTCCTCGGCGGGTACTCCGGCGCCGGCGCCCTCGCCGGCGCGCTGGCGCGCCGGGTCACCGAGACCGGAGCACGCCCGCCCCTCGTCGTGGTCGGCGGCGCCTGCGACGATCCGGACGGCCCCCGCAGACTGGCGCGCGCCCTGCACCGAGCCGGCGCGTCGGCGGCCCGGCACTGAAGAGCTTGCCCGGCACCACCGGGGCAGGATCGTCACTTGGGCCAGTCGATGTCGTCGTCGGAGGGCGCGGCACGCAGCGGTCCCGGTCGGCCGGAGCGGCCCTCGCGGGCAGCACGGCGGGCAGGAACCGACTGCTTCATGGACGACTCCCGTGGCGATACGGACGGGACTGCTCCCGTGACACATGGCGGGCCGGTGCGCAGGCACCGCCACCGACACTCGAGATGCTCCCCGGATCCGGTAAAGAACCGCTAGAGGAACGCAAGAGAGGTCCGTGAGATCCGCACGAGACCCAAGGCACGGCGTCTGGCAAAACATTGCCCGGCTGTTGCCCCGCCCCCTACGCTCGTCGCGGCCTTCGGTGGCTCGCCCGTCCCGCCCCGCGGCCGCCCCCACTCGTCCACCCCCAGGGAATGGTCACATGCTGAAACAGCCCGCGTTCGGCAGCCGTCTGAGGAAACTGCGTCAGGCCCGCGGGCTGTCCCAGACAGCGCTGGCCGGCGACGGCATGTCCACGGGATACCTCTCCCGGCTGGAGTCCGGCGCCCGCCAGCCGACCGAGCGGGCCGTCGCCTACCTCGCCGAACGGCTCGGCCTTCAGGTGGCCGACTTCGAGGAGCCCGCGGGCGGTTCCCTCGCCAACGCGCTGTCGCTGGTCGCCTCCACCGGTTCCGACGCGGCCCTGGAGACGCTCCGCGAGGCCCTGGCGGCCGAGGGGCATGAGGCACCGGTCCTGCGCTGGCAGGCGCTGTGGCAACTGGCCCGGCAACGCCGGGTCCAGGGCGACCACGCCGGCGAACGCGAATACCTGGAGGAACTGGTGCAGCTCGGCGACGCGGTCGGGCTGACCGCGCTGCGGGTGCGCGGGCTGACCCGGTTCGCCCGCTGCCTGCGCTCGCTCGGCGACATCAACGACGCCGTCGACGCCGCGATGACAGCCCACCATCTCGCCCGCGAGGACCACTTGGACGTGGAGGACCGCGCCGCGGTGCTGCTGGCCCTGGTCTCGGTGGAGGGCGAGGCGGGCCGGATGCCGGACGCGCGGGCCCACGCCGACGAGCTGGTCGAACTGGTCGCGGGCCGGTCGGACGCGTTGTGGGCCGAGGCCATGTGGACCGCCGCCGCGGTACGTCTGCGGCAGGGCGACCACACCGCCGCGCAGGGCTACCTGGAGGAGGCGCTGGAGAGGTTCGGCAGCGGCGAGGACCTCGTGCTGTGGCTCCGGCTCAGGCTCACGACCGGACGGCTGCACCTGGAGAAGACACCGCCGGACCCCGAGGCGGCCGAGCGGTGCCTCACGGCGGCCGAGTCGGCACTGGCGTTCGTCGGCACGCCCGGACTGCGCCAGCAACTGGTCGCGCTCAAGGCCGACCTCGCCTTCGTCACCGCCCGGTACGACGACGCCCGCGCCCTGCTCGGCGAACTCGCCCAGGTGGAGCCCCGGATGACCTATCGGGAGCGGGTGCAGATGGACATCCTGCGCCACCGGTTGCTCATCCGCGCCGGCGACGAACGCGGCATCCAGGGCCTGCGGGCCCTGGCGGAGCAGGCCCAGGCCGACGCCAACGTCGACCTGGCCGCGCAGGTCTGGCGCATCCTCGCCGAAGCGCTGGCCCGGTCCGCCGCGGAACGGGGCTCGGCGGCATCCGGGGTGTGAGCGGGCGGTTCACGCAATCCCGGTCCGGGGCGCCCTGGTCCTCTCCGGCCCGGGGCCTCACCCCGCCCGGCGGGGAGGGCGCCGTTCAGAACGGGTCGCCGAGGTGGTCGTTGATGTGGTCGAGGCACAGTTCGTACAGGTCCTCGGCGTGGGTCTCGTACCAGCCCTCGGGGACGGCGGCTGCCGCGGGCCACAGGGCGCGGTGACCGGACGAGTCGGCCAGCACCACGAAGGTGGCGCACGCGTCGGCGAACGGGTCGTCGTGGGCCGGGCCGTCCAGCACCCGCAGATTGCCGTACTCGTCCAGGCGGGCGGCGCGGCCGGTGCGCCACATGAGGGCGGTGCCGTCCGGGCCGGCGAACGGGTCGGGCAGGAACCGCTCGCCGCTGGCCCCGGGCGCCCCGGCGTAGCCCCGGGCCACGCCGGCGCCCGCGATGTACAGGGAACCGGTGCGGCCCGGGCCCACCGGGCGCAGCGCGGAGTCGAGGAGGTAGGCCCGGTGGCCGGGGGCGGGGCGGGCCGGGGCGCCGGGCACATGCTCGACGACGAGCCTGGCCTCGGCCCAGCCACCGCTCACGGTCAGCTCCGCGCCCTCGGTCCGGGCGAGCGACACCAGTGCGCACAGCACGTCGTCGGCGCCGCCCAGCACCACCCGGGCCCCCTGCCGGCGCAGCCACCCCAGCACCTCGTGCGGCACGTCTCGGGTGACGGAGCCGTCCGGGACATGCACGCGCGCGCCGCCGGCCAGCGCGCCCAGCAGCCCGATCGCCGCGTCCCCGTCCGGGTAGCCCCGCACCAGCCAGGCCGCGTCGGCCGGTGCGGCCAGCGTCGCTGCGATGACGGCCTGGCCGCCCACCGCCACGGTGCCGCCCTCGCCGGGCAGCAGCAGGAGTGGATCGCCGGCGCGCAGTGGCCGGGTCCGGTCGGCCTCCGTCAGCGGCCAGCGCCCGGCCGGCGGCAGGCGGTCGGCGGCGTCCTCGCGGACCAGCCGGGCCGCGCCGGGCACGGCCGGCAGCAGCAGGTCGGCGGTCTCGTCGAGCAGCAGCACCACGGGGTGCAGGGACTCGGCGAGGTCCAGCGACGGGTCGACCGGCAGCAGCGCGGCTCCCGTCTTCGCCACGGCGATCGCGGCCACCGCGAACCCGGCCGGTGAGGACAGCGCGGTGAGCACACAGGTGCCGGGACCGGCCTCGTGCTCGATGAGGGCGTGCGCCAACAGGTCGGAGCGTGCGTCGAGTTCGGCATAATCAAGGCCGTCCAGCGCGAGCGCCTCCGGGGCCCGCGCGACCTGCGCCGCGAACAGCGAGGCCACGTCCTGCCGGGCGAGCGGCACGTCCGTGCCCGCCCACACCCCGCCCCCGGCGGCCGGTTCGGGCAGCAGCCGCAGCCGGCCGATCGGGGCGGCGGGCGCCTCGAGGGCCGCGCGCAGTACGGCGGTGAGCCGGCCGGTGAGCGAGGCGGCGGCCGTCTCGCCGACCGTCTCGCAGCGGAAGGTGACGGTGACGGCGATGCCGGCCGGGGCGCCCCCGGGGCCCTGCCGCTCCGTCAGCGTCAGCCCCAGGTCCGCGGCCGGGACCGCGGGGGTGCAGTGCTCGGCCCGCACGGACAGTCCGGCCGCCGTGAACCGGCCCACGCACTCCTGGAGCACGGTCAGCGCGATCCCGCCGGGCAGTGCCGCCAGCGCCGCCTCGCCGTCCCGGTAGGCGGCCAGGTCCCGCTCGCGGACCCGGCGCAGCAGCTCGGTGAAGGCCGGATCGCCGGAGGTGTCGACGGTCAGGGCCAGGACCCGCCCGTACGGGCCGACGGCCTCGCGCAGCGCGGCGCTGTCCCGGGCGGGGACGGGGGCGGCGACGGTGACCCGGTCGCCCGCGCCGAGCCGGTTCAGCAGGGCGGCGAGCGCGGTGTGCACCACCATGAACAGGGTGGTGCCGTGCTCGGTGGCGAACCGGTTGAGCCGCGTGTGCAGTTCTGCGTCCAACTCGGTCTCCAGGATGCCGTGCAGGGCATGGCAGGCCTGCGGCGCGCTGCCCGGCAGCGGTGTGGGCGGCAGGTCGCCGAAGACTGCGCGGGGGGCCGCGTCCAGTCCGGCGGGGGAGTGCCGCGCGGTGTCGCCGGTGGCCCGCGCGCCGTAGGCCCGGGCGATCTCGGCGGCCAGCGGCACATGCGACCACAGGTCGACCGACTCGGCGGGCAGGGCCAGTTCCAGCAGGTGGTCGTCGGCGGCCAGCGCGCGCAGCCGGGTGCCCGCCGAGCCGAGCCGGGAGTTGCGCAGCGCGGGGTGGCGGCGGCCGAGGTCCTCCAGCGCCGCCGCCAGGGCCCGGCTGTCCAGCGTGCCGCGCAGCCGCACCGAGAACTCCCGGCTGTCGTCGGCCGTGGCGCCCGGCCCGGTCAGCGCGGCGGGCACGTCGCCGACCCGCGTGGCGAACGCGGCCGGGGTCGGCGCCTCGTACAGGGCCCGGCCGCCCGGGTCGGTGCCGAGGGTCTCGCGCACCCGGGACAGCAGCTGGTCCGCCGCCGCGTGGCCGCCGATGCGGAAGAAGTCGGACTCGGCGTGCACCTCGTGCCGGGGCAGGCCCACCACCTCGGCGAACAGGTCACGGATGATCTCCTGGATCGGTGTGCCGGGCTGGGTGCCGGGGCGCTCGGCGGCAGGGGAGGGTGCGGGCAGGGCCTTACGGTCCACCGCACCGTCGGCGCCGTGCGGCAGCGCCCGGACGATCACCAGCGCGGACGGGACCAGGCGCTCCGGCAGCCGCTCCCTGAGGTGGTCGCGCAGGACGGCCTCCAGCTCGGGGGTGTGGCCGCCGCAAGGGGTGTTGGCGCAGCTGCCGGGTTCGGTGTCGGGCGCCGCGTACACGCCGGTCAGCGCGCCCGCCGGGACCTGCCCGGGGTCGAGCAGCACGATGTCGAGGAGGTCGGGGCTCTCGCCCCAGGTGGGCAGGGGCCGGTAGCCCAGGCGCTCGGCCATCCGGCACAACGACTCCGGATCGGGGGCGGGCGCGTCCCGCGGCGCGAGGTCGATGCTCTCGCGGGGGTCGAAGAGGGACTCCATGGCCGTGTACTCGTCGTGCACCCGGCGGTTGGGCACCCCGGCAAGGCGCAGCACGGCCGGGCGGGCCGTCGACAGGCGGTGCTCGGCCTCGAGAATGCCGGCGACGTCCCGGCCCCAGCGGAGCGTGGGCGCGCCGGTGAGGTCGGCGACCGGTTCGGCGGTGGAGAGCACCGCCTCGTAGCGGTAGCGGGTCAGCTCGTTGTGGTGCCGGCCCCGCCCGACGCGTACGTCGACCGCGCGTACGGCGGGCAGGTCGCGGGCGAGCGCCCCGAACAGGGCGGGGGAGAGCAGCAGTTCGGTTTCCGTGGCGACCTGTTGGTCGATGGCACGGCGCAGTTCCTCCCGGTCGCCCCGGACGGCGCCGGGCCGGGCCAGCGCGATACCGGTGTGCAAGCAGCGGGCGAGATCGAGGTTGCGCAGGTCGCCGAGGAGCAGCGCGCCGCCCGGGGCGAGCAGCGGCAGCACCCGCTCGACGACGGTGCGCAGATGGGAGAGGCTCGGCAAGCGCCGGATCACCGAGGTGACGACGATCGCGTCGAAGTGGCCGGCGGGCAGGCCGCCGGTGTCCTCGGCGCCCCGGCAGTCGAGCCGGACCTTCTCCTTCAGGACCGGGTCGGCCTCCACCCGCGCGGTCAGCGCGGCGACGGCGGCGGGGGAGGAGTCGGTGGCCCAGTACTCGTGGACCTCCTCGTCGCGGGCGAGGCGCGCCAGCAGCAGCCCTGCGCCCGCCCCGATCTCCAGGACCCGGCGGCGCGGCAGTTCGCGGATCCGGTCGAGGGTTGCGTTCCGCCACTCCCGCAGGTGCTCCGGCGGGATCGGCAGGGCGTCGTAACTGCTGTTCCAGCCGGTGAAGTCGTCGCCGAGGCCGACCCCGGCCGCGCCGTCATGGAGCGCCGGGTGGATCCCGCACTCGGTGGTCCGCGCGTCCTCCCCGGCCGGGCGGGCCGGTACCACGTGGGCCACCAGGCGTTCGCCGCCGCCCTCGGTCCCGTGCACGGACACCGCGGCTGCGGACACCCCCGGGTGGCCGGTCAGCACCGACTCGACCAGGAGCGCCCCGGCGCCGCCCCCGGCGGACTCGTGCGCGGTGGCGAACAACTCGTCGGCTCTGCGCGGCTCACAGGGCTCGATCTCCCGCAGGACGGCGCCCGGCGCGGCGAGGGCGGCGGGCCGCTCCTGGGCGATCAGGTCGGACAGGGCGGCCGTCAGGAAGACCACCGAGACGCGGTTGTCGCGGACGGCGTCCTGGAAGAGGCCCGGGTCGGTGAGGGCGTCCTCGCCAAGGCCGACCAGTCGGGCGCCGGCGGTGAGCGTCGCCCACACCTCGAGAGCGACCGCGCCGGACGCGGGACCGGCGGCCTGGGCCACCGCGTCGGCGGGGCTCAGCCGCAGGCGGTCGCCGGAGCGGACGAACTCCAGCACCGCGCGGTGCGGTACGACGACGCGCTCGAAGGTGTCGGTGGCGGCGAAGGTGTAGCGGACGTGGAGGGCGTCGTCCGGGCCGGTGGTCTGCCCGGGCAGGGCGTCGCAGCACCCGGCGATCTCGGCGGCCTCGTCGTCCAGCGCGACGACCACCGTGTCCAGCCCCGAGTAGTCCCCGGCGCCCGCGGCCTCGGTCAGCACCGTGGAGGCCGCGCTGTCACGCACGACCAGCCGACGCCGTTCGGCCAATTCGGCTGGGTCGACCGGGACGCAGGCGGCGCCGGCCCGCACGATGCCGAGGAACGCGGTCACCATCCGCGGCCCCGGCCGCAGCGAGGTCAGCACCCGGTCGCCGGGACCGGTGCCACGGGCCCGCAGGTGCGCGGCGAGACGGTTGGCCGCGCGGCTCAGCTCCCGGTAGGTCAGGTGCTCGCCGCGGCCGTCGGCGTGCCGGGGGAAGTGCACCGCGATCGCGTCGGGACGCTCCTGGACCTGCTGCTCGATGAGGCCGGAGATGGACATCGGCACCCGCTCCTTACGACAGCGCTTCCGGCTTGGCAAAACGTTGCCTGAATGTTGGCAACGGCTGCCTGAGGCGGCGTCTCGGGACGGTCGAGCGGTGATGGAGTCACAGATGACGAGGGTGAGTTGTTGCCAGGAGGAGGGGTGCGGTGTTGCCAACTCCTGGGGCGGGCGGTCGTCGGCGTGCTGTGGGCGATCGGCTCACCGGTGGCGGGGATGTTGTGCCGGCCGCGCACGGCCGCCCGTGTCAGCCGGGCACCGGAGCGATGTTCTGGTTGGCGCGGAAGAGGTTGTCCGGGTCGTACGCGTGCTTGACGGCGGCGAGGCGGTCGTAGTGGCTCCGGTAGGTGGCCCGGACCCGGTCCTGACTCTCCGCGGAACCCATGAAGTTGACGTAACCGCCGCCCATGGAGTGCGGGTGCAGGTCGGTCCAGTAGTCGACGCACCACTGCCGGATCGTTTCCGCGTTGGCCGGGTCGGGGTCGATGCCGGCGACCACGCCGGACCAGACGGCGTCACGGTAGGCCCAGGCCGTGTCGTTGGCGCCGACCTGGCGGGCCGCCCCGTCCACCGGGTACAGGTGCATGGTCGACAGGGCGGTCGGGAGGTTCTCCGCGTACTTGTGGTGCACGTCGATCGCGGCGTCGGGGACGGCGTCGAAGAAGTCTCCGCGCCAGTACCACTGCAATCCCTCGGGCATCAGCCCGTCGAACATCGTCTGGAGGGCGGGGTAGGGCATCGGGGTGGCGAAGTGGAAGGCCGGCGGCGCCGGTTCGTTCACCGGCGCGAGCACCCCCGCCAGCCGGTCGTCGGCCAGGCCGCCCGTGTGGCACCACACGACCCCGCACATCTTCTGCCCGTGGACCGGCTCCGGGAAGGGCGGCCCCGGCGGCACGGTCAGTACGGCGAAGAACCCGCTGAGGCTCTCCGGCGCGTCCGGCAGGAACTCCCGGTACCAGCGCAGCACGTGCGGGAGGCGGTCGACCGGCCACAGCGTCACCGCGACACCCACCGTGGACACCGGGTGCAGCCGGAAGGTGAACGACGTCACCACACCGAAGTTGCCTCCCCCGCCGCGCAGTGCCCAGAACAGGTCCGCATGGTTGTCCGCCGACGCGGTGACATAGCTGCCGTCGGCGAGGACGACGTCGGCCGCGAGCAGGCTGTCGATCGTCAGGCCGTACCTGCGGGTCAGGTGGCCGTGGCCGCCGCCCAGGGTGAGCCCGCCGACGCCCGTGGTCGACACGATCCCCGCCGGAACGGCGCCTCCGACGGCGTGTGCGGCGTGGTCGAGGTCACCGAGCAGGCTGCCCCCGCCCACCTGGGCGGTGTCCGTCTCCGGGTCCACCCTGACCCAGCGCATCGGCGACAGATCGAGTGTGAGCGCGTCGTCGACCAGGCACAGCCCCGGGCCGCTGTGGCCGCCGCCGCGCACCGCGAGCTGGACGCCGGTGTCCCGGGCGAAGGAGACGATCGTTCGTACGTCCGCCACGTCCACGCACTGCGCGAAGGCGGCCGGCCGGCGGTCGATCATGGCGTTGTAGATGCTGCGGGCCTCGTCATAGCCGGGGTCCTGCGGTGTGATCACCGACCCCCGCAGTGCCTCGCGCAGACTGCCGACAGCCGTTTCGTCGATGGTGTTCATGGCCGCCTCGCATGCGGGTCACGGGCGGACGTCCTCGCCCGCCCTCAGTCTTCACCCGCCCGGCCGCCACCGCACACCGGCGCCGGGTCTCGGGCGCACCGGTCGGAACGCGATGCGCAACGCCCCGGTTACGGACAGGTACCGGCAGACACCGGCAGACACCGGCCCGGGCACCGGCGGCAGGCGCAGACAGGCCGGCGGGGCCGGTGGCCGCGGCAGGGGGCCTCAGGGCGGGAGTCCCGCCGACGCCTGCGGCAGCGGGCGTCACCCGTGGCGGGTGATCCGTGCCCCGGTCCGCCGTCGCGTCGGCCTGGTTCGTGGCGCGCAGGTGGAGATCGCCTGGATGCCCTCGCCGATGCCGGCGGTCTCGGCGATCGAAGCGGTCGGGACGGTTGCGGAAGTCGTACCGATGAAATGCCGAAGCCCCCGGCGGGCATGGCTGCCTGCGGGGGCGTCGCGGGGTCGGGCCCTGAGGCCCGGGCGCGGATCAGACGGCGGCGGTCGGCCAGTCGATGCTCGCCGGGGTGGCCGAGGCCGGGGCGGTCGGCCAGTCGATGCTCGCCGGGGTGGCCGAGGCCGGGGCGGTCGGCCAGTCGATGCTCGCCGGGGTGGCCGAGGCCGGGGCGGTCGGCCAGTCGATGGAGTCCGTCGCGGAGACCGTCGTCGGCGCCGTCGGCCAGTCGATCGCGTTCGCGGTCGCGGCGCCGGCCGTGGAGAGGACGGCGACGGTGGCGGCGGCGGTGGCGGCGATCCGGGCGATGCGGTTCATGGCTGGCTCCTCGGTGTCAATTTCGTGTTCGTTGCTTGGCAACCTCTTGCCAAGAAGGTTGGCAAGCAAATCTCGCGAATCGCTGGGGAATTGGTCGGATTCCACTCAAGATGGCCACGAAATGCATCCCTGGATCCCTGCGCCCTCACCGACTTGCCTGAGTGAAACGGCTCTGAACTGCGAAGACGCTGGCCTTTGGCAGAAGTCGGAACCCTCTGGCAATGCTTGGCAATCCCTGGAGAAGGGAGCCGGCCGCGGCTGAGACGAGAGCCGGCGGGGCCTCGGCCACTTGAGCGCCGCCTGAGCCCACGTTGCCAACTCCTCGCCAGTGGCGGCAATATGTTGCCAAGCGCTGGGCAATAAATTTCCTCAGCCATTTCCGTGACGGAGGGAGGCCCCGGAAGTGAACGCGATGCCCCACGGTGTGCGAAGGGTCCATCTGAACGCGGCCGGTGTCGGCCGCATGCCCGCCGCCGTACTCGACGTCCTCACCGAATGGACGCGCTTCGAGGACCGGTACGGGCCGTACGAGTTGGAGGAACGCCTCGGCGAGGTCCTGCACCGGGAGATCCACGAGCGACTGGCCGCCCTGCTCGGCGCGCCACCCGACGACACCGTGGTGTGCACCGGGGCCGCCGACGCGTTCGCCGCCGTCCTGTCCCGGCTGCCCCTCGGCCCGCGCGACCGCGTCTGGACGACCCCCTACGAGTCGGCCGCCAACCTCGCCGCCCTCTTCGCCCTGCGCGCCCGGACCCGCTGTCGGTTGGACGTCGTACCCCTGCGCCCGGACGGGGACCTGGACCTGGACTGGATGGCCTCGCACGCCGGCGACGACCTCGCTCTGGTCTCGGTGACGCAGGTCCCGGCGGGCTGCGGCATCGTCAACCCGGTGGAGGAGGTGGGGCGGATCCTGGCCCCCCACCGCTGCCTGTACGCCGTGGACGCCTCCTACGCCGTCGGGCAGCTGCCCGTGGACGTGGCCCGCATCGGCTGCCAGCTGCTCGTCGGCGACGGCTGGCGTTTCCTGCGCGGCCCGCAGTCCGTCGGATTCGCCTACGTGGGACCGCGGTTGCGCCAGGCCCTGGTCCCGTACGGCGGCCTGCCGGTCGTACCACCGCACGGTGCGGCCGTCGCCGCACTAGCCGCGGCCCTGGCCCGGCACACGTCCGAGGACGAGGACGCACCCGGCGACATCGGTGCCCGCCTGTGCGCAGCCGTGGAGAACACGTCCGGCACCGGACTGATCGCCCCCGGCCGGGTCCAGTCCGGCATCGTCACCTTCCGGCACGAGGAGCTGCCGGCCGCGCTGGTGCGCCGCCGCCTCGCGGACCGCGGAGTCGTCGTATGGAAGACGGTCGCCGAGGAGACCCCGCTGTACCTGCCCGGGCGCGGTGTGGACACGGCCGTACGGGCTTCCGTGCACCCTGAGGACCCCGCCGCGGACATCGAGTTGTTCGCCGACGCCCTCCAGGACGCCGTGGCCGAGGGGCCGCCGCGGTCCGCCCGCCTCCCGCGTCCGCGCTCCGCCGCACCGGCGCCGCACCCTGCCGTCCGTGCCGGCCGCGATCCGGATCCCGTGCCGCTGAGCGGCCGGCGACGGCATCTGGCCGTGGTTTCCGGCGGCCCGCAGCACACCGGCCGACTCCAGCCCGGGGCGTGAACGGCTCGCGACCGGAGGGAGAACCCGGGGCCAGGGGGCGGGAGACGGACTCGTGGTCCGGGGTCTCGCGGTTCGTCAGCGCAGGCGGGCCTGCACGGTGGAAAGGACGGCGGGTGCCTGCTGCTCGAGGTAGAAGTGACCGCCGGGGAACACCTTCAGATCGAACGGCCCCGCGCTGTGCTCCGCCCAGGCCCGTGCTTCATCCAGGGCGACCCCCGGATCGTCGTCCCCGGTGAGCACGGTCAACGGGCAGGACAGCGGCGGGCCCGGCGCGTAGCGGTAGGTCTCGGAGGCCCGGTAGTCGGCGCGGATCGACGGCAGCACCATGCGCATGATGTCCGGGTCGCGCAGCACCTGGGCGTCGGTGCCGCTGAGCCGGGCGATCTCCTCGATCAGCCCCTTGTCGTCCAGCAGATGCGCCCGCTCGTCCCGCACGGCCGACGGGCCGCGCTGACCGGAGACGAACAACCGGTGCAGCACCTGCCCATGCCGCTCGAAGCGCCGCGCCACCTCGTACGCCACCGAGGCACCCATGCTGTGTCCGAAGAAGGACACCGGACGGTCGAACCAGCCCCCCAACTCCTCCACCAGCGCGCAGGCGAGCCCGTGGACGCTGTCGACACAGGGTTCGTGGCGTCGGTCCTGGCGCCCCGGGTACTGGATCGCGAGCACGTCGACGCCCGGGGCGAGAGCGCGGGTGAACGGGACGTAGTAGGACGCCGAGCCGCCCGCGTGCGGGAAGCACACCAGGCGGTGCCGGGCGTCGGGAGCGGGCTGAAAGCGCCGTACCCAGGTGCCCGTCCCGGTGTTCGTGGACGCCGTGGAAGCTGTCATGTCGGTGTTCCCCCTTCGGGTCGTGCGGGCCGGGCCGGCGCAACCGCGGGTGCGGCCCGCGTCGTCGCGGCGCGAACGGTACGCCACGTCGATACAGCGGCGGCGGAACGAGGCGAGCGGCGCCCTGCCGATGCCGTCGTGCGATGAGCCCCGCGCGGTACGGCCCGGGCGGACGCGAGTGCCCCTCTAACGGCCGTCACTAGCCTCCGGACCAGGTGTACGCACTATTCGGTGCCGCCGCGAGACGAGTCACGGACCGACAGGAGCCGACCCAAGCATGTCTGTGGAAACGACGCCGCCCGAGGCGGGAACGGTACCCGAGAAGCAAGTC
>NZ_JCAJZW010000047.1:0-61707 GCF_059510455.1 Streptomyces sp. NTD91 | reverse complement strand
GGAGGGGGGCTTGGCCGCGTCCCTCGGTGCGCCGCGCAGCGTGGCCAGGCGGCGGTGGTACTCCTCGTCGTCGATCTCGCCTCGCGCGTACCGCTCGGCGAGGATCCGTTCGGGGCCGCCGCCGCCAGGAGGCGACGTCGGCCAGGTGCCGCGCCCTGCGCCCGGCGGGTTGGGGCGGGCGAGGGCCCGGAAGAGGAGGACGCCGAGGGCGATGATCAGCGCCCAGACCAGCACGGTGCCGATGGACATCAGGAACCAGCCCCACCCGTTCATGCCGTGGCCGTACCAGAACATCATTCCCGCCTCGCCTTCCCGGGACATCGCCGAGATCCGTGTGCGCGGACGTCTCCATCGTCGCTCTCCCTCGGCCGCGACGACAAAGGGCCGGACGGCCCATGCGGCCGTCCGAGCGGCACCACGGGCTCACGCGTCAGGCGGCTGCGGGCAGCGGGGCGGTCCACTCGACGACGGTGCCGCTCGGGTCGTTGGGCCGGAGGGTGAAGGTGCCGCCCAGTTCCTCGGCGCGCTGCCGGAGGTTGGCCAGGCCGCTGCGGCGGGTGACCCCGGGATCGATGCCGCGGCCGTTGTCCGCCACCTTCAGCCGCAGCACCCTGTCGGCGACGTCCACGCTCACGTCGACGGCGGTGGCCCGGGCGTGCCGGGCGGCGTTGGACAGGGCCTCGCCGAGCACGGCCAGCAGGTGCTCGGCGTGACCGGCGGGCACGTCGGTGTCGAGCAGGCCGGTCATGCGCAGGGCGGGCGGGAAGCCCAGGGTATCGGCTGCCCGCTCCATGGCCGCGACCAGGCGGGCGCGCAGACCTTCGCTGCGCGAGCGGTCCTGCTCCCGCAGCGAGTAGATGGTGGACCGGATGACCTTGATCGTGTCGTCCAGGTCGTCCACCACCCGCTGGACCCGCTCGCCCACCTCGGGCCGGTCGGAGAGCCGGCCGAGCGTGGACTGCAGGGTCAGCGCCCCGGCGAACAGCCGCTGGATGACCAGGTCGTGCAGGTCGCGGGCGATCCGGTCGCGATCGTCGAGGACCAGCATGCGTTCCGCGTCCTGCCGGTGCTCGGCGACCTCGAGCGCCAGCGCGGCCTGGTTGCCGTAACCGATCACCATGTCGACGACGGCGTCGGGGAACGGCGGGCGGCCCGGTACGTTGGCCACCTGCAGCACACCGCGCACGTGGTCGCGGGCGCCGAGGGGGACGAAGAAGGCCGGGCCCAGCTCCACGATGGCAGCGCTGCCCGCGACGGAGCGCGGATCGGCACTGACCGCGTCGCTGGTGATGGTCTCCCCGGAGGCGAAGACCTTCGCGGCCAGTGTGGTGCCGGGCAGGACCAGGCCACGCACCTCCCGCGCGCGCTCTCCGGAGGCGGCCTCGATGACCAGTTCGTCGCTGTCGCCGACGGAGACGGCCAGGGTGACCAGGTCGGCGTCGGCCATCTCGCGCACGGCGGCGGTGAAGGACTCCAGCACGGTGGCGGGCTCGGTGCCGGACAGCAGGCTGCGCATCAGTTCGTTGCTGGCGCCCAGCCACCGCTGCCTGCGACGGGCGTCGTCGTACAGCCGGGCGTTGTCGATCGCCACGCCGGCCGCCGCGGCCAGGGTGCGCAGCACCGCCTCGTCGTCGGCGTCGAACTCGGCGGCCCCCTGCTTGTCGGTCAGGTAGAGGTTGCCGAAGACCTGGTCGCGCACCCGGATCGGGGTGCCGAGGAAGCTGGTCATCGGGGGATGCCCGGCCGGGAAGCCCACGGAGGAGGGGTGCTGTGCCAGCCGGGCCAGGCGCAATGGCTCGGGGTGGCGGATCAGCAGGCCGAGGATGCCCTCACCGCGCGGGTAGTGGCCGATCCGGGCGATGGCCTCCTCGTCCAGGCCGACGGTGAGGAACTGCTTGATCGTGCCCTCGTCACCGAGGACGCCGAGGGCGCCGTACTTGGCGTCGACCAGGGTGGCGGCGGACTCCACGATGCGTTGCAGCACCACCTCGAGCTCCAGGTCGGAGCCGATCGCGAGCACCGCGTCCAGCAGGGTGTGGACGCGGTCGCGTGCCGCCCGCACCTGGGCGACCTGCTGCTGCAGGCCCTCCAGCAGCTCGTCCAGCCGCAACTGCGGCAGGGCTTGAAAGGCCCCGGCGTCGTGGGAACCCCTGCCGCGCTCGTCCACCGGAC
This sequence comes from Streptomyces sp. NTD91, assembly GCF_059510455.1. Lineage (NCBI taxonomy): Bacteria > Bacillati > Actinomycetota > Actinomycetes > Kitasatosporales > Streptomycetaceae > Streptomyces > Streptomyces sp. NTD91. Next base: position 59,535 of record NZ_JCAJZW010000047.1, on the reverse strand, counting down.
TTCCCCTTCGCCTCGCGCCGACCCTCACCAGGATGCCCGATCCGGGGTCCGCCCTCGACAGCACCCCGGACAGCGGCGCAAGCGCGTTCGGGCGTGGAGCCCGCGTGCCGCCGAGGCCGTCCGGCGGGTGGGCGCCGGCGCAGGCGATCGCCCCTGTCCCGGCACGCGGCGATCGCCGGGGGTCCCCGCTCAGCCGTCCCAGGTCCAGTCGGCGACCTCGGGCAGGTCCATGCCGTGCTCGCGGATCCAGACGTGGTGGCGCTGGCGCGCGGCCTCCATCCGCTGGCGTACGGCGGCGGCGCGGACCGCGAGGCCGGGGACGCGGTCGATGACGTCCATCACCAGGCGGTAGCGGTCGAGGTCGTTGCGGACCACCATGTCGAACGGCGTGGTCGTGGTGCCGATCTCCTTGTAGCCGCGCACGTGCAGGTTCTTGTGGCCCTTGCGTCGGTAGGCCAGGCGGTGGATGAGCCACGGGTAGCCGTGGTAGGCGAAGAGGACGGGCCTGTCGGCGGTGAACAGACCGTCGTACTCGAAGTCGCTCATCCCGTGCGGGTGTTCCTCGCTCGGCAGCAACCGGGCGATGTCGACGACGTTCACCACCCGCACCACCAGTTCGGGCAGGTGTCGGCGCAGCAACTGGGCGGCGGCCAGCACCTCCTGGGTGGGGACGTCGCCCGCGCAGGCGAGTACGACGTCCGGTTCCCGCGTGCCGTCCTCATTGCCGGCCCACTCCCAGATGCCGGCACCGCGCGCGCAGTGCACCGAGGCGTCCTCCATGGACAGCCAGTCGAAGCAGGGCTGCTTGCCGGCGACGATCACGTTGACGTAGTCGCGGCTGCGCAGCGCGTGGTCGGCCACGGACAGCAGGGTGTTGGCGTCCGGCGGGAAGTAGACCCGCACCGCCTCGGGACTCTTGTTGAGGATGTGGTCGACGAAGCCGGGGTCCTGGTGGGAGAAGCCGTTGTGGTCCTGGCGCCACACGTGCGAGGTCAGCAGGTAGTTGAGCGAGGCGATGGGGGCCCGCCAGGGCAGCCGCCGGGTGGTGCGCAGCCATTTGATGTGCTGGTTGACCATCGAGTCGACGATGTGCACGAAGGCCTCGTAGCAGGAGAACAGCCCGTGCCTGCCGGTGAGGAGGTAGCCCTCCAGCCAGCCCTGGCAGGTGTGTTCGGAGAGGATCTCCATCACCCGGCCGTGCCGGTCCAGGTGCTCGTCCACGTCGAGCGTGCGAGCCTGCCATGCCTTGCCGCTGGCCGCGTAGACGGCCTGGAGCCGGTTGGAGGCCGTCTCGTCCGGACCGACGAGCCGGAAGTCGCGCCGGTCGGCGGTGGCTGCCATGACGTCCTGGAGCATGTCGCCGAGGATCCGGGTCGGTTCGTGCAGGGTGGAGCCGGGCTTGTCGACATCGACGGCGTACTTCTCCAGCGGCGGCAGGGGCAGTTCGCGCAGCAGCAGGCCTCCGTTGGCGTGCGGTGTGGCGCCGAGCCGGCGGGTTCCCTGCGGAACGCAGGCCAGCACGTCCGGGCGGGGGGCGCCGTGCTCGTCGAAGAGTTCCTCGGGGCGGTACGAGCGCAGCCACTGCTCCAACTGCCGCAGGTGCTCGGGGTTGTCACGGACGGCGGCCAGCGGGACCTGGTGGGCGCGCCAGGTGCCCTCCACGGGCAGGCCGTCGACCACCGCGGGTCCCGTCCAGCCCTTCGGGGTGCGCAGCACGATCACGGGCCAGCGCGGCCGGTCGGTCGCGCCGTCCTCGCGAGCCGCGTACTGGATCGCGGCGATGCGGTCCAGCGCGGTGTCCATCGCCTGCGCCGTCGCGCGGTGGACGGCCATGGGGTCGTCGCCGGTGACGTGGATCGGGTCGTGGCCGTAACCGCGCAGCAGTTCGTCGAGTTCGCTCTCCGGGATCCGGGCCAGCACGGTCGGGTTGGCGATCTTGTAGCCGTTCAGGTGCAGGATCGGCAGCACCGCGCCGTCGCGGACCGGGTCGAGGAACTTGTTGGAGTGCCAGGAGGCGGCCAGCGGCCCGGTCTCGGCCTCACCGTCGCCGATCACGCAGGCCACCAGCAGGCCGGGGTTGTCCAGGGCGGCGCCGTAGGCGTGGGAGAGCGCGTAGCCCAGTTCGCCGCCCTCGTGGATCGAGCCCGGCGTCTCGGGCGCGACATGGCTCGGCACCCCGCCCGGGAACGAGAACTGCTTGAAGAGCCGGGCCATGCCGGTGGCGTCCCGGGTGATGTCGGGGTACGTCTGCGAGTAGGAGCCCTCCAGCCAGGAGTTGGCCAGCACGGCCGGGCCACCGTGGCCGGGCCCCCACACGCACAGCGCGTCCAGGTCGCGGGCCTTGATCACCCGGTTGAGATGGGTGTGCACCAGGTTCAGGCCCGGAGAGGTGCCCCAGTGGCCCAGCAGACGCGGCTTGACGTGCTCGGGCCGCAGCGGCTCGGTCAGCAGGGGGTTGGCCATCAGGTAGATCTGGCCGACGGACAGGTAGTTCGCGGCGCGCCAGTGTGCGTCCAGCGACCTCAGCTCGTCCTCCTCCGGTTGTGCGGGCACCTGCTGCGTGTCGACGGACATCGGGATTCCTTTCCGGGTCGGGGCAGCGGTCGGGGTGTGTCGTGCGACGGCGGTCGCGGTCTCAACCCTCCGCCGTTCTGCCGGGTCCCCGACAGGGCTGTTCGGGTCACACGCCGGCGGTGTGCGACCCGGGGTCGTTCAGGTGCGGTCCGGTCCGGGTCACGCACGCGGCTGCGGGACGCCGGGACCGACCCGGGCCCGTACCGCGTCGACGGCCTCCCACTGCTCGGGGCCCAGCATGGCGAGGGCGGCGGGGAAGACGCCGTCCTGTTCCTTGAGGATGTGGTCGCGCAGCAGGTCGACGGTGTCGATGAGGCGGGCCGGCCAGGTGGGATCGGTCAAGAACGGTCCGTCCGCCTCGGCCAGCACGGCCTCGATACGGCGGTGTTCGGCCTCGAGCGTGGCGATCTTGTCGGGGAAGTCGGCGGCCAGGGCGGGGAACAGGCCGTGCTCCTCGACCCCGGTGTGCGGGCCGAGCACGGTGGCGATCTCGCGGGCCAGTTCGGCCATGCGCGTGATCTCACCGTCGCGGTGGGCGTCACGGACGTGGCTGATGAGGCTCACGACCGTCTCGTGCTCCCTGGTCAGCCGGCCGATGGAGTCCAGTTCCTGGCAGCCGCAGTACTCACACATGGTGCGGTCCTCTCCTGATCAGTGTGCCTGGGCGGCGGGGACGCGCCGGGTGAGCGCGTGGCGCACGCCCGTTCCCGTGAGGACGAGGGCGGTGGCGGCCACCGCCGCGAGCAGGAGCAGTCCCAGGGCGTACGAGCCGTAGGCGCCGTACAGGGAGCCCATCAGCAGCGGCGGGACGAAACCGCCGAGGCCGCCCGCGGCGCCGACGACTCCGGTCACCGAGCCGACCATGTTCGCCGGGGCGAGCAGGGCGACCAGCGCGAACACCGCGCCGCTGCCCGCGCCGAGCGCGGCGGACATCGTCAGGAACGCGAGGGTGCCCAGCGGTGCGAGGGGCGGGGTGAAGGACTGGACGAGGGCTCCGGCGGTCACCACGGCCAGGACGCCGGCGAGCACCCGCACCGGGCCGAAGCGGTCCGAGAGCCAGCCGCCGGCCGGCCGCATGGCCACCGCGAGGAGCACGAAGCCGGCCATCCGGTTCGCCGCGTCCCCCGGGGCCAGGCCGTAGCCGGTCTTCAGATAGGTCGGCAGGTAGACGGAGAAGGCGACGTAGCCGCCGAAGGTCACCGCGTACAGCGCCGATGCCTGCCAGGTGACGCCGAGCCCGAGGGTGGCGCCGAGACGCCGGGCCAGCGGCTCGGTGGGCACCGTGCGGCCGGGCGCGTCCCGCAGCACGAGCGCGGCCACCACCGCGTAGACCGCCAGCACGCCGGCGGTGAGCAGGAAGGGGTCGGCCATGCCGTATGCCTTCACCAGGTCGACCGTGGTCAGCGCGCTGATCGCGGTGCCGCCCATGCCCGCCCCGAAGACGCCGACGGCCAGGCCGCGCCGCTCCGGCGGGAACCAGGCGTTCACGAAGGGCACCCCGACCGCGAACGCGGTGCCGCCGACGCCGAGGAAGAACCCGCCGACCAGCAACTCGGCGAGCGAGGAGTGGCCGGCAAGGCCCAGACAGAGCACCGGGACGGTCGTGGCGGCGGACACCAGCGGGAACATCACGCGTCCGCCGAACCGGTCGGTCAGCGCGCCCACCGGGATCCGGCCCAGCGAACCGACCACCACCGGCACCGCCACCAGCAGCGACTGCTGGAAGGAGGTCAGCTGCAGGGTGTCCTTGAAGCGCGGGCCGAGCGGGCTGAGCAGCGCCCAGGCCCAGAAGTTGACGGCGAAGCCCGTCGTGGCCAGCGCCAGCATCAGCCACGCCCGGCCGGACACGGACGCGGCCGTGTCCGGTACCTGGTTCCGCTTCCTCGACGGCTGGAGCATCGCCGCCCGTCCCTTCGTCCTCGCAGTCGTGCGGCCCCGGAGAAGTCCGGGGGCGCGGGCCGCCGCCGCGCGCCGCGTGCCGGTGGCCCGACGCCACTATCCGTACACGCGATCTCCCGGACAGTGGGCCGTCCGGCCTCATCACCCGGCCCGGCGGTCCCCGCTTTCCGTCATGACGGGCCCGCCCCCCAGACCGCGGACGAGGCCGCCGTGCGCCGCCGCCAGGACGCGGGCCGGCGCACAAGGGCCGACCGGCCCTAACGGCGGCCCGGCCGGGGAAGGCAGCATGGAGGGGTGTTCCACAACGACGGCTTCCGCGCGCTCGATCGGCAGGAGTGCCTGCGCCTGTTGGCGAAGGCGCCGGTCGGTCGTGTCGTATACACCCGTCAGGCGCTGCCCGCGGTCCTCCCGGTCAACTTCTCCCTGGACACGGACACCTCCGTGCTCCTGCGCACGTCGACGAGCTCGGACCTGGTCCGCGCCGTCGACGGGGTCGTGGTGGCCTTCGAGGCCGACGACTTCGACGCCGCGACCCACTCCGGCTGGAGCGTGGTCGTCACCGGCCGGGCCACCGTGGTGACCGACCCCGGGGAGCACGAGCGGCTGCTGCGCACCGGCCCGCGCTCCTGGGTCGTCAGGGACGAGGGGGTGTTCGTGCGCATCGACTCCGAGATGGTCACCGGACGGGAGATCAGCGGTACGCGCGTCCCGGACTGAACCCGTCGCGAAGAGCGGGCGCCTCCGCGTCGCCCGCGGTCCACCGGGGCCCCCGGGTGAGCGGCCCGTCCGGCCGCGCGGACACGGTGGACGAAAGGGGCATCCGCCCGGCGTGCGTCAGAGGACGTCCGGGCTCCCGTCATGCATGCCTGCCACGGCCTGCACGCGGGCGCGTGGTGTGCGGCCGGCGTCCGGGCCGTAGCCGAAACGGATCAGCAGGTGGGAGTGGCACCGCTGGTGCCGGATGCTGGTGGCCGCCCGCAGGTCCGGCCACTCCATCGCCTGGTGCAGGAGTGAGGTGCGCACGCCGTGCACGGTCGCCGTCAGCAGCACGTGCTGCAAGGCCTGGCCCGCGCGCAGCCAGTCCTCCGGCCGGTCCCGGGACGTCCACAACAGCGCCACCTGGGCGTGCCGTTCGAAACGGAGGGCCGGCAGATGCAGCGCGGGCAGCGGGCCGGTGAAGTCCCGCATCGGCATCCGGCCCGCCGCGTCCGGCGGACCGATGACCGTGACCGGGATGCCGTACGGCCGGTCCGAGGCCGGCGCCGTGATCCAGGCCCGGGACTCTGCGATGCGCGCCGGGCTCGCATGGTTGCGGGCCTCGGCGACGGCGGTCAGACGCAGCAGCCGACGGGTTCCGGCGATGTCCGGAAGATGCAGTCGCCCGCCCTCGATGCGCGCGGCCGTGGACATCTCGGCCACGACCGGATCCGGCACCGGGCGGCCGGTGAACGGCATACGGCTGGTGTGCCGCCGCGTGACGGCGTCGTACAGCTCCTCCTCCCGTCCGCGCAGCTCGCGCGGACCGGCCGGAGCGGCGAGCCGCACGGCGGCCAGCAGACCGGGGTCGCCCGCATCGGGCAGGAGCAGCACGTCGGGGCGCCGGCCCAGGTGCACGGCGGCGACCCTGAGGTTGAACACGGCCGCTCCCACGGACAGATGCCGGGCGCGGCCGTCCGGGTCGGCCAGCGGCAGCGACCGTTCCGGCACGGCACGGACCTCCAGGGCCCGGCCGTCCGGGCTCACGCGGAAGCGCCAGGGCTGTGTGTTGTGGATGGACGGAGCCGCCACGGCTGCGGCGAGCAGCGCCTCCAGGGCGGTCGCGTCCAGGTCTGGGATGCGCACGGTGCTTCCTTTCTTCTCTTCTCCGGGGCCGGAGGTGTTGTCCGGGGGTCACGGGGCCGGCCGGGGAGCACGGGGGTTCCTCCGGCGCGACACACGCCTGCTGCGGGGCCGCGCCTGACGCCCTTGTGCCAGGCCATGGCCGGGCGGTGACCGGTCCGGCCCGTGCGCGGCATCCGTGACGGGGGACGGCGGTGGAGGCTGCCGCACGGACGTGCGGTGCAGTGGTACACGGGACACCTCCGGATCGGTCGGCAGTCAGCATCCGACGCCGAGCCGCCCGTGCGCGGCGGCCGCCCAGCCCCTCCGCAGGGGCCGAGGGTCCCCGCTCGGCACTCGGGGCGATGCCGAAGGGCAGCCGGAACGCGCCGCACCGCCCCGGGGCCGTGCGTCCCGGCGGCACAGACGAGACCGGGCCGGAAGGTCTGCCGGACAGGGCCGTTCGGCCCCAGGACCCCGGCGGGGCCGGCACCTAGCGTTCGTGACCATGGAGAACGACGAGAGGGCGCGCCCGTCGCAGCGGCGCGCCGGTGAAGGCTGGCCGCTGGCCGCCCGCAGGCTGCTGACGCGCCGCGAGGTCTCCGCCGACGGACGTGCCGTCTTCGGTGCGGGCGACCCGAAGTGGGAGGGCTTCTACCGGGACCGCTGGGCGCACGACAGGGTGGTGCGCTCCACGCACGGCGTCAACTGCACCGGTTCCTGCTCGTGGATGGTGTACGTCAAGGACGGCATCATCACCTGGGAGCACCAGGCCACCGACTATCCCTCGATCGGCACGGACTGCCCCGAGTACGAGCCCCGTGGATGCCCGCGGGGCGCGTCGTTCTCCTGGTACACCTACTCGCCCAGCCGGGTCCGTCACCCGTACGTGCGGGGCACGCTGCTGAAGATGTGGCGCGAGGCCCGGCGCAGGCTCGGCGATCCGGTGGCGGCATGGGCGGAGATCACCGGCGACCCGGCCCGGGCCCGCGCCTACAAGCGGGCCCGGGGCAAGGGCGGTCTGGTGCGCGCCCACTGGGACGAGGTCACCGAGTTGGTCGCCGCCGCCCATGTGCACACCATCAGGACGTACGGCCCCGACCGCGTCGCCGGTTTCTCGCCGATCCCGGCGATGTCGATGGCGTCGTTCGCGGCCGGCTCCAGGTTCATGTCGCTGATCGGCGGAACGCTGCTGTCGTTCTACGACTGGTACGCCGACCTGCCGGTGGCCTCCCCGCAGGTCTTCGGCGACCAGACCGACGTGCCGGAGGCGGCCGACTGGTGGAACGCGGGCTATCTGATCATGTGGGGCTCCAACATCCCCGTCACCCGGACCCCGGACGCGCACTTCCTGACCGAGACCCGCTACAACGGCACCAAGGTCGTCGCGGTCAGCCCGGACTACGCCGACAACGTGAAGTTCGCCGACGAGTGGCTCGCCCCTCACCCCGGTACGGACGGGGCGCTGGCGATGGCGATGGGGCATGTGATCCTCCGGGAGTTCCTGGTCGAGCGGGAGGTGCCGTACTTCCGGGACTACCTGCGGACGTACACGGACGCGCCGTTCCTGGTGACCCTGCGGGAGAGCGAGCGCGGGCTGGTCCCGGACGGGTTCCTGACCGCCGCCGACCTGGGCCGCACGGACGAGGAGAACGCCGGGTCCAAGACGGTGCTGCTGGACGGGGTCACCGGTGAGCCGGTGGTGCCCAACGGCTCTCTCGGCTTCCGCTGGGCGCAGGCCGAACAGGGCCGCTGGAACCTCGCACTCGGCGATGTCGAGCCGGTGTTGAGCCTGCTGGAGGCGGCCGAGGACAGGGTGCGGGTGGCGCTGCCCCGGTTCGACGAGGGCGCCACCGAGGGCGGTTCGGTGATGGTGCGCGGGGTGCCCGTGCGCCGGATCGGCGGCCGGCTCGTCACCACCGTCTTCGACCTCATGCTCGCCCAGTACGGTGTGGCCCGGCCGGGTCTGCCGGGCATCTGGCCGCTGGCGTACGACGACGCCTCCCAGCCGTACACCCCGGCCTGGCAGGAGACCATCACGTCCGTGCCCGCCGCGCAGGCGACCCGGATCGCCCGGGAGTTCGCCCGCAACGCCGAGCGCACGAACGGCCGCTCCATGATCGCGATGGGCGCGGGCACCAACCACTGGTTCCACTCCGACACGATCTACCGGGCCTTCCTGGCGCTGACCACGATGACCGGCTGCCAGGGCGTCAACGGCGGCGGCTGGGCGCACTACGTCGGGCAGGAGAAGGTCCGTCCGCTGACCGGTTTCCAGCACCTGGCGTTCGCCTTCGACTGGCAGCGGCCGACCCGGCACATGGCGGGCACCTCGTACTGGTACCTGAACACCGACCAGTGGCGCTACGAGTCCTTCGGCCCCGAGGAACTGGCCTCCCCGCTCGGCGCGGGAAGGTTCAGGGGCAAGGCGTTCGCCGACTGTCTCGCCCAGGCCGTGCGCCTCGGCTGGACGCCGGGCCACCCCGGTTTCGACCGCAACCCGCTGGACCTGTGCGACGAGGCCGCGGCGCAGGGGCGCGAGGTCGCCGCGCACATCGTGGACGAGCTGAAGGCGGGGCGGCTGCGGTTCGCCGCCGAGGACCCGGACGCCCCGGCCAACTTCCCGCGGGTGCTGACCGTGTGGCGGGCGAACCTGCTGGGCTCCTCCGGCAAGGGCAACGAGTACTTCCTGCGCCATCTGCTGGGCACGGACGCGGCGGTCCGCAGCGCCGAGACCCCGGCCGGGCAGCGGCCCGAGGAGGTCGTGTGGCACGAGGAGGCTCCCGAGGGCAAGCTCGACCTGCTGGTCACCATGGACTTCCGGATGACCTCCACCGGCCTGCTGGCCGACGTCGTCCTGCCGGCCGCGACCTGGTACGAGAAGGACGACCTGTCCAGCACCGACATGCACCCCTTCGTGCACGCCTTCACCCCGGCCATCGCCCCGCCCTGGCAGGCCCGCACCGACTACGACACCTTCCTGGCCGTCGCCGACAAGTTCAGCGAACTCGCCGCCGAGCACCTCGGCACCCGCACCGACGTCCTCGCCGTGCCGCTCGCCCACGACACCCCCGACGAACTCGCCCAGCCGGGCGGGACGGTACGGGACTGGAGGACCGGGGAGTGCGAGCCGATACCGGGCAGGACCATGCCGAAGCTGGCCGTGGTCGAACGTGACTACGCCGCCGTAGCCGAGAAGATGCGCGCCGTCGGACCGCTGCTGGACACCCTGGGCACGACCACCAAGGGCGTCACCGTCCACCCCGACCGCGAGGTCGAGGAGCTGCGGCACCGCTGCGGCACGGTCCGCGAGGGGGTCGGCGCCGGACGCCCGTCCCTGGCCACCGCGAGCGACCTGTGCGAGGCGATCCTCGCCCTGTCCGGCACCACAAACGGCCGTCTGGCCACCGAGGGGTTCCGGGAGCTCGAGCGGCAGACCGGCAGCGAGGGCCTGGTGGAACTGGCCGCCGAGCGCGAAGCGGAGCGGATCACCTTCGCCGACACCCGCACGCAGCCCCGCGCGGTGCTGACGTCGTACGAGTGGTCCGGTTCGGAGGCCGGCGGGCGCCGCTACTCCCCCTTCGTGATCAACGTCGAGCACAAGAAGCCCTGGCACACCCTCACCGGCCGCCAGCACTTCTTCGTCCAGCACGACTGGATGGCCGAACTGGGCGAGCAGCTCCCCGTCTATCGACCGCCGTTGAACGCCATCCGGCACTGGGGCGACGAGCATCTGCACGAGGACGGCCGGGCCGAGGTGACGGTGCGTTACCTGACCCCGCACTCCAAGTGGTCCATCCACTCCGAGTACCAGGACAACGCCTACATGCTGGCGCTGTCGCGCGGCGGCCCGGTCATCTGGATGTCCACCGCGGACGCCGAGAGGATCGGCGTCCGGGACAACGAGTGGATCGAGGCCTACAACCGAAACGGCGTCGTCGCCGCCCGCGCCGTGGTCACCCACCGGATGCCCGAGGGCACGGTGTACATGTACCACGCCAAGGACCGCACGGTGAACGTGCCGAAGACCGAGGTCAGCGGCAGGCGCGGCGGCATCCACAACTCGCTGACCCGCCTGCTGCTCAAGCCCACCCACCTCGCGGGCGGCTACGCCCAGTTCACGTACGCCTTCAACTACTACGGCCCGACCGGCAACCAGCGCGACGAGGTCACGGTCATCCGCCGTCGCTCGCAGGAAGTGGAGTACTGACATGCCCCGTGGCAAAGCCACCATAGGACGCGTCATGGGCCAGATCGCGATGGTGATGAACCTCGACAAGTGCATCGGGTGTCACACCTGCTCGGTCACCTGCAAGCAGACGTGGACCAACCGCACCGGTGTCGAGTACGCCTGGTTCAACAACGTGGAGACCAAGCCGGGCGTGGGCTACCCGCGCCGCTACGAGGACCAGGAGCGGTGGAAGGGCGGCTGGACGCTGGACGAGCGGGGGCGTCTCGTCCTGCGCTCCGGTGGCCGGGTCGAGCGGCTGCTGTCGCTGTTCTCCAACCCGCACCTGCCGGCCATCGAGGACTACTACGAGCCGGTGACGTACGACTACGACAACCTGGTCAGCGCCCCGGCGGGACCGGACATGCCGGTCGCCCGCCCCCGCTCGGTCCTCACCGGCAAGCCGACCTCCATCACCTGGGGCGCCAACTGGGAGGACGGACTGGGCGGCGCTCCCGAGCACGCGGGCGGCGACCCGAACCTGAGCGGCGAGTGGGCCGCGAAGGTGAAGATGGAGTTCGAGCAGACCTTCCTGTTCCATCTGCCCCGCCTGTGCGAGCACTGCCTCAACCCGGCCTGCGTGTCCGCCTGTCCGTCGGGGGCGATGTACAAGCGGGTCGAGGACGGCATCGTGCTGGTCGACCAGGACCGGTGCCGGGGCTGGCGCATGTGCGTCACGGCGTGCCCGTACAAGAAGGTGTACGTCAACCACGCCACCGGCAAGGCCGAGAAGTGCACGTTCTGCTTCCCCCGCATCGAGGCCGGTCAGCCCACCGTCTGCTCCGAGACCTGCGTCGGGCGGCTGCGCTACCTCGGGCTGCTGCTGTACGACGCCGACCGCGTCGGCGAGGCCGCCGCCGCGCCGGGTGAGAGGGACCTGCTGGACGCCCAGCGCGGCGTCTTCCTCGACCCGCGCGATCCCGAGGTGCGGTCGGCGGCCCGGGAGGCCGGCATTCCCGAGGACTGGCTGGAGGCCGCCCGCCGCTCACCCGTGTACGACCTGGTGTGCCGGTACAAGGTGGCCCTGCCGCTGCACCCGGAGTACCGCACCCTGCCGATGGTCTGGTACGTGCCGCCCCTGTCCCCCGTCCTCGACGCGGTCACCGTCGCGGGCGGCGACCAGGACGACCCGGACCATGTGTTCGCCGCGGTCACCCGGCTGCGCATCCCGCTGGAGTACCTGGCGGAGCTGTTCACCGCCGGGGACACCGAGGTGGTCGCCGGGGTGCTGATGAAGCTGACGGCGCTGCGCTCGTACATGCGCGCGTGGACCCTGGGCGAGAGTCCGGACGAGGCCGCGATCAAGGCCGTGGGGCTGACGGCCCGGGAGGCGCGGGACCTGCACCGGCTGCTCGCGGTGGCCAAGTACAAGGACCGCTACGTCGTGCCGGCCGCCCACACGGAGGACGCCGCCGCACTCACGGCGATGGAGAACCGCTGCCCGGTGGAGACCTCCGCCGAGCCGGGCAAGCGCAAGGTGATGCTCGGCATCCCGACGCTGCGCCGCCGTACCCCCGAAGCCCCCGCAGGAGGCCGCCCGTGAGCCCGCTCCCCGGCACCGTCCCCGCCATCGTGCGCACCCGCCTGCGGGCCGCCGTACGCCGCCCGTCCCGACTCACCCCGAAGGAGGTCAGGGACCGGGCGCTGGTCCTGCGGCTGCTGTCGCTGCTGCTGCAGTACCCGGACGCCGAGCTGGCCGCCGCGAGGCCCGCCGTCCTCGCCGCCGTCCGGTCCCTGCCCCCGTCACCGGCCGCCGGTGAACTGGCCTCCTTCGCCGCCTGGTTCGCCGGGCAGGAGCCCGAGGCACTGGAGCGGCACTACGTCGAGATGTTCGACCTGCGCCGCAGGAGCAGCCTCTACCTCACCTACTACCTCCACGGCGACACCCGCCGCCGGGGCATGGCCCTGCTCGCCCTGGCCCAGCAGTACCGCGCGGCCGGCTGGGACGTCGACGGCGGGGAACTCCCCGACCACCTTCCCGTGGTGCTGGAGTTCGCCGCCCTGTCGGGCCCCGGCGCGGGCGAGGCGCCGCTGCGCCGGCACCGGCGCGGTCTTGAGCTGATCCACCGGGCGCTGACCGATGCGGACTCGCCCTACCGGCACCTGCCGGCCGCGCTGCTCACCCTGATGCCCCCGGCCACCGAGGCCGACCTCGCGGCCCTGGCCGAACTGGCCGCCGGGGGACCGCCGGACGAGGACGTCGGTCTCGACCCGTACGCCGGCGGCCCGTCCGCCCCGCCCGGCGCCTTCGTCCCGCCCGGCCAGGCCCCGCCCACCCTCGTGCCGCCCCTCCCCTCGTCCCCGGATGGTCCTCGATGAGCGCTTCAGGAACCGACCTCCTGCTGTGGGTCGCCTTCCCCTACGTCTGCCTGGCCGTGTTCGCCGTCGGCCATGTATGGCGCTACCGGCAGGACCAGTTCGGGTGGACCTCCCGCACCACCCAGTTCCTGGAGCACCGCTGGCTGCGGTGGGGCAGCCCGCTGTTCCACCTCGGGGCCTTCGCGGTGATCGCCGGGCACGTGGCCGGTCTCGCCGTCCCCGCGTCCTGGACGGAGGCCGCAGGGATCAGCGAGCGCGCCTACCACACGGCGGCCGTCTCGCTCGGCTCGGTCGCGGGCGTGGCCATGGTCTGCGGGCTGGGCATACTGTGCGCCCGCCGGCTGCTCGCCCGGCGCATCCGCCTCACCACCGACCGCAGCGACAAGGTGCTCTTCCCGCTGCTCTCCCTGACGGTGCTGCTGGGCTTCGGCGCCACCGCCGTGCACAACGTCTTCGGCGGCGGCTACGACTACCGGGAAACCGTCTCCGTCTGGTTCCGCGGTGTCTTCTCCCTGCACCCGCGCCCCGAGGCCATGTCCGGCGCACCGCTCCTGTTCCAGCTGCACGCCCTGAGCGCCTGCCTGCTCTTCGCCGCCTGGCCGTTCACCCGTCTGGTGCACGTGTGGAGCGCCCCGGTCGGCTACCTCGTCCGGCCCTACCTGGTCTACCGGCGCCGCGCGACCGGCCCGGCGCCCGTGGCGCGCGGTGTACCGGGCGCCGAGCCCCGCACCCGCCGTGCCGCGTGATCGTCGCGCCCGGCCGGCCCGGCGCCGGTCTCGGCGCGCCGGGCCGGCCGGGACGCGCAGGGCGAGGAGGGTCACGTCGTCGCACATCCGGCCTTCGTGGGTGATCAGTGCGTCGCACAGGTCGTCCAGTGGGGCCCGGCGAGGGATGCGGCCAGCTCGTCCAGCCCGGTGTCGATGTCCTGGCCGCGGCGCTCCACGAGCCCGTCGGTGAACAGCAGCAGGGTGGCGCCCGGCGGGAGCGGGCAGGTGTGGCTGAAGCGGGGTACGGAGGCGTCGCTGCCGACGGGGATCCCGTGGCGGGCGGGTGCCAGGTAGCGGGTGGCGCCGTCGTCCCCGATGAGCAGCGGCGGCGGGTGCCCGGCGTTGTTCCGGCCGAAGACGTGTCCCCGGCGGCCCGGTTCGAGACGGCCGAGCACCAGGGTGGCCGTCGGCGGGTCCTCGAACATCGTCAGGGCGCGGTCGAGGCGCGAGACGACCATGCCGGGCGGCCCGCCGCGGTCGAAGGCGAGCGCCCGCAGCACGTTGCGGATCCGGCCCATCAGCCGGGCGGCCGCGACATCGTGGCCGGTCACGTCGCCCACCAGACGCAGATCGCGCCGTCCGGCAGGGCCATGGCGTCGGCACGGCCCGCCCCAGCACGCCCAGAGCCCCGTACCGCGCGCCCACGAGGTCGGTGGCGGCCTCCACGATGCGGCGCAGCACCGTACGGGTGTCCATGCCGGCGCTGATCGCCGCGACCGTGCCCGGCAGCCGCTGCAGCCGCTGCCGGTCGAGGAGGAGCCGGGTCACCTGCGGGCTCCCGCCGTCCTGAGCCGCCGGCTCCGGACCGTGCGCCGGCGGGACTGCGGACCGCGGGCCGTCCTGGTGCCGCTGCCCCGGGTCGTGCGCCATGGTCCTTCCCCCCCGGCGCCGTCCGGCGTCGACCTCACCTCGCCCCGTGCTGCCACCCTCCGCGCTCGTCCGACCGCGAGCAGGTCCCGGGACACGCTGTTGGCGTCGCGGGACGTGCCGGTGGTACCCGGGCGTCCGTGCATGTCGTACGGCCGCATCCGTGCGTGTCGTCACGCCGCGGAGCCCCCGGCGCGGCGGCGCCCGGGGCTCCGGACGGAGAAGGGGCACACTCGTCCCATGCAGAAGCTCTCCCTCGACGCCCGGATCCGGGAACACCTGGAACGGGCCATCGCCGCGTCCTCCCCCGGCCGCAGTGCCGAGACCCTCCACGGCGGCCACGAACACGTCCTGCGTCAGACGCTCATCGCGCTGCGCGCCGGCACCGACCTGTCGGAACACGAGAATCCCGGCGAGGCCACGGTGCAAGTCCTGCGCGGCCGGGTACGGCTGCGCAGCGGCGACGAGGCGTGGGAAGGCACGGCGGGCGACCTGCTCGTCGTGCCGCCCGCCCGGCACAGCCTTCAGGCCCTGGAGGACTCCGCCGTCCTGCTGACGGTCGCCCGGCACCGCTGACCCGCCCCGGCCGCCCGCGGACGCGGACCGTCAGTCTTCGGCGTGGGCCTGCCACAGGTCCGGGCCGAAGACCTCGTAGCGGATGCTGCGGGCGGGGACGCCCTGCTGGAGCAGTTGGGCGCGCACGGCGCGCATGAAGGACAGCGAGCCGCACAGGTACACGTCCGCGTCGGCGGGCAGGTCCAGGCAGTCGAGGTCCATCAGGCCCGGGCGGGAGCCGGCTTCCTCGGCGTCCTGTTCGTACCAGAACTCGGCCCGCGCGTGCGGCAGTTGCTCCACGAGGCGCAGGGTCTCGGCACGCAGGGCGTAGTCGGCCGGGGTGCGGTCGGCGTGCAGCACCCACACCCGCCGGCCCGAGCCGGTGGCGGCGAGGTGTTCGAGCATGCCGGCCATCGGGGTGCAGCCGATGCCGGCGGAGACCAGCACCAGCGGGGTGTCGGCGTCGTCGAGCACCACGTCTCCGAACGGTGCCGAGAGGGTGAGCTCGTCGCCGGTGCTCACGGTGCGGTGCAACTGGTTGGAGACCTCGCCCTCCGGTGCGTCGGCGACGCTCGCCACCCGCTTGACGGTGATGCGCCGCATCCGGTCGCCCGGGGCGTTGGACAGGCTGTACTGGCGGGTCTGGTGGATGCCGTCGGGCATGCGGACCCGGACGCTGACGTACTGACCGGCCCGCGCCCGGGGCAGGGGGCCCTCGTCGGCCGGGCGCAGCAGGAAGGACGCCACGTCGGCGGTCTCCTCCCGCCGCCCCACGACGGTCCACTGCCGCCACGGCTTGCGCGGGTCGACCTCGGCCTCCTGGTAGAGGCGTGCCTCCTGCGCTATGAGCGCGCCGGCCATCAGCCAGTACACCTCGTCCCAGGCGGCGGCCACCTCGGGCGTGACGGCATCGCCCAGTACGTCGCCGATCGCCCGGAACAGGTACTTGTGGACGATCGTGTACTGGTCCTCGGTGACGCCCAGCGCGGCGTGCTTGTGGGCGATCCGGGCGAGGAGCGCGTCCGGGCGTGCGTCGGGGTTCGCCAGCAGGGCCTGGGCGAAACCCGCGATGGAGCCGGCCAGTGCCCGGCGCTGCTCACCGCTGGCCTGGTTGCCGCGGTTGAAGAGGCCGTCCAGCAGCTCGGGCTGCTCGGCGAACATGGTGCCGTAGAAGCGTGCCGTGATCTCGTCCAGGGCACCGCCGACGGCGGGCAGGGTGGCGCGAACGACAGCGGCCGACTCGGGCGAAAGCATGACTCTCCTCTGGGGTGCGGGCATGAGGGTGGACGGCGCTCACCGTCACAGCCGGGATCCGTCCCCCGGATCCGGACCGGCACATCGATCGTGCCGGTGGCGCGGTGATCTCGAACAGGGCCGAACTGCCCTGTGGGCAGGGCCCGTCGGGCCTGCTCCGGCGTGAGGCCCGTCACGTTCTTGCGGGCCGGCCGACGTGTCGCGGGTCCTCTCTTCGCACCGCGGCGGTCACCTGATGTCCCCCGCTTCGGTGTCCGGGAGGGCGGCGCGGCCCGCCTCCAGGCGGGCGGACGGGACGCGGAAGGGGGAGCAGGAGACGTAGTCGAGGCCTGCCCGGTGGAAGAAGTGGATGGATGCGGGGTCGCCGCCGTGCTCGCCGCACACCCCGGTCTCCAGGCCGGGTTCGGTGGCGCGGCCCGCCGCGACGGCCAGTTCGACGAGCCTGCCGACGCCCTCCTGGTCGATCGTCTCGAACGGGGAGACGCTGAAGACTCCCTTGTCCAGGTACAGCGGGAAGAAGGAGGCCTCCGCGTCGTCGCGGGAGAGCCCCCAGGTCGTCTGGGTGAGGTCGTTCGTGCCGAAGGAGAAGAAGTCGGCGGCTTCGGCGATGCGGCCCGCGGTGAGGGCCGCCCGGGGCAGTTCGATCATCGTGCCGATCGGGAGGTCGAGGGACTCGCCGGTCTCGGCGGCGACCTGCTCGAGCACGCGTTCGGTCTCGGCCCGGGCCAGCCGTAGCTCCTCGGCCGTTCCGACGAGCGGGATCATGATCTCGGCGCACGGCCGGCCGCCCTCACCGCGGCGGTGCACGACGGCCTCGGCGACCGCCCGGACCTGCATGCCCATGAGGCCGGGAACGGCCAGGCCGAGCCGTACGCCGCGCAGGCCCAGCATCGGGTTCCGCTCGTGCATGCGCTCGACGGCGTCGAGCAGTTCGCGGTCCTGGGCGTCCGGGTGCGGGTCGCTCGCCAGGCGCACGGCCAGTTCCGTGCGGTCGGGCAGGAACTCGTGCAGCGGCGGATCGATGAGGCGTATGGTCACCGGCAGCCCGTCCATCGCGGCCAGGATGCCGGTGAAGTCCGCCCGCTGGAGCGGCAGCAGGGCCGCCAGGGCCTCCTCCCGCGCGGTGTCGTCGCGGGCGAGGATCATCGCCTCCACAAGGGCCCTGCGCTCGCCGAGGAACATGTGCTCGGTGCGGCACAGGCCGATGCCGCGGGCGCCCAGCCTGCGTGCGCGTGCCGCGTCCTCGGGGGTGTCGGCGTTGGCCCGCACCTCAAGGCGGCTGGTGGAGTCCGCGTGGGCGAGGGCCGCCAGGACCGCGTCGGTCAGCGGGCCGGTGCTCTCGCCGGTCTCCAGCGCGCGACCGACGTCGGAGGCGGTGAGCGGCAACGCGCCGAGGTGCACGGTGCCGGCGGTGCCGTCGACGGAGACGGTGTCGCCCTCGCGTACGACGACTCCCGAGTCGGTGGTGAGGCTGCGGGCGGTCTGGTCGACGGTGAGCGACTCGGCGCCGCACACACAGACCCTGCCCATGCCGCGGGCGACGACGGCGGCGTGGCTGGTCTTGCCGCCGCGGCTGGTGAGCACGGCCCGTGCGGCGATCATTCCCGGCAGGTCGTCGGGGGTCGTCTCCCGGCGGACGAGCACGGTGTCCTCGCCGGCGGCGGCACGGCGCCGGGCCTCGGCGGAGTCGAAGACGACGACGCCGACAGCCGCGCCCGGTGAGGCGGGCACACCGTGCGCGAGGGGTACGTCGGCGGGTGTGGTGTCGAAACGGGGGAACATCAGCCGCGTCAGCTCGGCGCCGTGGACGCGCGCCAGCGCCTCGTCGGCCGTGATCGTCCGCTCCTCGCGCAGGTCGTGGGCGATGCGGAAGGCGGCCTCGGCGGTGCGCTTGCCGACGCGGGTCTGCAGGATCCACAGCCGGCCGCGCTCGACGGTGAACTCCACGTCGCACAGGTCCCGGTAGTGGTCCTCCAGGGTACGCAGGTGACCTGCGAGCGCGTCGTACGCGTGCGGGTCGAGCCGCTTCAGCTCGGCCAGGGGAACGGCGTCCCGGACGCCGGCGACGACGTCCTCGCCCTGCGCGTCGGGCAGGTAGTCGCCGTACACGCCGCGGGCGCCGGTGGCCGGGTCGCGGGTGAAGGCGACGCCGGTGCCGGAGTCGGGGCCGAGGTTCCCGAAGACCATCGCCTGGACGTTGACGGCGGTGCCGAGGTCGTCGGGGATGTGCTCACGGCGGCGGTAGACGCGGGCGCGTTCACCGTTCCAGGAGTCGAAGACCGCGCGGACGGCCCGCTCGAGCTGCTCGACGGGTTCCTGGGGGAAGCGCTCGCCCGTCTCCCGACGGATGATCTCCTTGAACTCCTCGGTGACGAGGGCGAGTTCCGCGGCGTCGAGGTCGTGCTCGTCGCGCGTTCCGCGGCGCGCCTCGTGCCGGGTGATGGCCTGTTCGAAGAGGTCGCCGTCGACGCCCATCACCGTGCGGCCGAACATCTGCACCAGACGCCGGTAGGAGTCCCAGGCGAACCGCTCCTGCCCGGACGCCTTGGCCAGCCCGGCGACGGACTCGTCGTTCAGGCCGATGTCGAGGATGGTCTCCATCATCCCGGGCATCGAGAACCGGGCGCCGGAGCGCACGGACACCAGTAGCGGATCGTCGGCCGCACCGAGGGTGCGGCCCATGGTCCGCTCCAGGGCGGCCAGCGCACGGGCCTCCTCCACGCCCAGCTCGGGCGGCTCCTGCCCGGTGTCCAGATAGAGCCGGCAGGCCTCGGTGGTGACGGTGAAGCCCGGCGGCACGGGAAGTCCGAGCCGGGTCATCTCGGCCAGCCCGGCTCCCTTGCCGCCGAGCAGGCCGGCCATCTCCCGGTTGCCCTCGCCGAACGTGTACACGTACTTCGTCGGTGTGCTCATCGTGTCTCACCGGCCTCTCACACATGGGGAACGACGGCCAGCGGGCAGCCGACGTGATGGACGGCGGCATGGGTGACGGGGCCGATGCGGGGAAGGGCGGGCCGCTCGGACGGACGGCGGCCGACCACGAGCAGGCTCGCCTCGCACGCGGCCCGGATCAGCGCGGTGGAGGCCTTGCCCTCGACGACCGTCCCGAGAACCTCGGTCCCGGGGTAGGTGTCGCGCCACACCTTCAGCACTGCGGCCTGGAACCCCTGCCACTCCTCGGCGCGATGCGGCTCGTCGACCAGGGCGATGTCGCCGGGGCCGAGACCGATGGCGGACGGCGGCTGCCACGCGGACACGACCCGCAGCCGGGCCTGCCGCAGCCGGGCCGCCTCGAAGGCGAACTCGATCATGTCGTCGCAGGCGTCGGCGAGGTCGACGCCCACCACCACGTCCCGGTGACCGGCCCGCCCGGACGGGCTGCCGTCGTCCGCCGGGACGTCGTCCTCCCCGGCCCTTGCCCCGGGCCGTACGAGGACGACGGGGCACCGCGCCTTCGCGACGACTCCCAGGGCGACCGAGCCGGCCAGCAGGCCGGTGAAGGCGCTCAGGCCGCGCGAGCCCAGCACCAGCAGGTCGGTCTGCTCGGACGCCTTCAGCAGGGCGGCACTCGCCGGGCCCTCGACCTGCTCGTCGGTGAGGCGCGCAGCGGGGACGGCGGTGCGGACCCGCTCCTCCGCCTGCCTGAGCACGCGGCGTGCCGGCTGCCGCTGCGCGGCGTTCGCCGGCTCGCCGTCGTGTCCGCGAGGATGCCGGTCCCGGGCGTGCACCAGGCGCAGCGGGCGGTCACGGCGCACCGCCTCGCGGGCGGCCCACTCGGCGGCGGCAAGACTCTCGGCCGATCCGTCCACACCGGCGATGACGGGCGACAGCATGATGCCTCCTGAGCTCGTTCGGCTCGTCACTGCCAGCGTCGTGCCGGGGGCGCCCGGCGGACATGGGCCACACGGTCTCCCTCCGGGTCCGTTCGGCCACTGCACCCGGGGTCACAGCCCGCGCAGCCAGTTCTCGGCCACGCCGTGCGGCGTCTGCGCGGGGGGCCGGGCGTGGCTGTCGTCCAGGCGGTGGGTGAGCTGGTCGACGACGCCGACCACGCCGTCGATCCGGCGGGTCATGGAGACGGCGATCTCGGTCTCGCTCTTGCGTTCCAGCTGTCCCCCGAGCGTGACTACACCCTCGGTGACGGAGACGTCGACGGTGCGGGGCCGCAGCCACAGGGCGCGGCCCAGGACCTCCTCGACCACCTCGTCGCGGATGTCCGCGTCGGGTCGCAGGAAGACCCGCAGCAGGTCGCGCCGGGTGACGATGCCGACGAGCCGGTCCTCCTCGTCGAGCACCGGCAACCGCTCCACGTGCCGCTGGACCATGGTCCGCGCGGCCTCGGCCACGGTGTTGCCGGTGTGGACGGTGACGGGCGGTTCGGTCATGAGCCGGCCGGCCGTGCGCGCCGTCGCCTTCGCGGCCTGCCGCCTGGCCCTGCGCGTCAGCGCCGGGAGGGGCGAGCGGCGCTTGGGCTCGTACGGGCCGGGCGCCTGCGCCTGGTGGGCGAGCAGGTCGGACTCGGAGACGACACCGATGACCTTGCCGTCGTCGTCGACCACCGGCAGCCCGCTGATGTCGTGGGCGGCGAGCAGCCGGGCGACTTCCTTGAACGGGGTTCCGTACGCGGCGCGGACGACGGCCGTGGTCATCACGGAGCCGACCTTGTCATGCTTCATCTCGGTTCCTCCTCAGCGGAGTCGGCGCAGATAGGGGTCCTGGGGCCGGCGCGGCACCAGACGCACCCGCGCGTCGAGCACGGAGATCCGCTCCGGCGTCGCGAGCACGGGGTCGAAGTCGACCTCGGCGAGCTGCGGAAGGTCGGCCGCCATGCGGGACAGGCGCAGGAGCAGCTGCTCCAGGCCTTCGAGATCGACCGGCCCGCTGCCTCCGAACAGCAGCGGCGCGCAGCCCGGCGCAGTGATCAGGTCGTGGACGTCGTGGTCGGTGAGCGGGGCCAGGCGGGCGATGGGGGTCCCCCCGGTCGAGCGAAGTCGAGACTGGGGGAGGTCGCCGAGGATCTCGCTCGCGGTGCCGCCGGGTCCGAAGAGCACGAGGGGGCCGAAGACCTCGTCCTGGACGACTCCCGCGAACAGTTCGCTGCCGCGGGCCGCGAGCGGCTGCACGACCACACCGGCCGGCAGTCCCGCGAACCGGGTCTCGAAGTCCCGGAAAGCGGCCCGGACCTGGGCATCGCCCCGGAGGTCGAGATGCACGGCATGGTGCTCGCTCTTGTGGTCCAGTCCCGGCCAGTGGGCCTTCATGACCACCCGGCCGTCCGGGCCGCGCAGCCGCTGGGCGGCGAGGACGGCATCGTCCTCGGTCTCCGCCCACTCCCACGGCCGTTGCGGGATGCGGTAGCAGGCCAGCAGGTCGGCGCAGGTGCGCGGGTCGAGCCAGCCGCCGTCCGGGTGTGCGGCCAGGAAGGTGTCCGTGATTTCCCGGGCGTGGGCGGTGTCGGCGCCGTCGAGTTCCGGGACCGTGCCCTCGGGCCGGGCGAGCCAGGCCGCGCGGCGGGCGGCGTGGGCCAGCGCCCGTGCCGCCGCCTGCGGTTCGGCGTACGAGGGGATGCTCCCGCCGTCGGCGGCGGGCAGCAGCGTGACCGGCAGGCCCTGTTCGAGGCGTACCACGGCACGCGGCTTGGTGCGGTGCCCCGGCGCGTCGGTGAGGGCCCGGACGAGGTCGTCGCCGGTCGCCGCCGCGAGGGCGGTGGGCACCAGGGCCACCAGGACGGCGTCGACGCCGGGATGGCGCGTCAGCCGGTCCAGGCAGTCCGCGAGCCGGTCCTCGGTGACGGCGGCGGTGGCGTGGACGGGGTTGCCGGCCACGGCGCCCTCGGGGAGCACGGCGAGCAGGTCGTCGATCACCTCCCGCGGCAGGGGCGGCAGAGTGAGTCCCGCCTCCGCGCAGGCGTCGGCCGCGAGGACCCCGGCCCCGCCCGCGTTGGTGACGATCGCGACGCGGCTGCCGGCCGGGAGCGGCTGGGAGTGCATCAGGGCCGCCGTCTCCAGCAGTTCGCCGACCGAGCCGGTGGCGGTGATCCCGGCCTGGCTGAACAGCGCCTGCCGGGTCACGGTGCGGGTGGCTGCGGCCGCGGTGTGCGAGGCGGCGGCCCGGCGGCCCGCCCCGGTCCGGCCCGTGTCCACGGTCAGCACCGGCATACGGCGGGTCACGCGCCGGGCGGTGCGGGAGAACGCGCGCGGGCTGCCGAAGGACTCCAGATACAGCAGGGCGAGGTCGGTCCGGCCGTCGCTCTCCCACCACTGGAGCATGTCGTTGCCGCTGACGTCGTACTTGTCGCCGAGGGAGGCGAAGGAGGAGACGCCGATGCCCAGCCGGGACAGCCCGTCCAGCAGGGCGATGCCGACCCCGCCCGACTGCACGGCGACGCCCGCCGTGCCGGGGCGCGGGTGGTCGGCGGCGAAGGTGGCGTCGAGCCGCACGCCGGGCTCGGTGTTGCAGACACCGAGGCAGTTGGGGCCCACCAGGCGCATACCGTAGGTGCGGCAGCTGGTCAGCAGCGCTTGCGCCTGGCCGGCGTCGAGACCGGCGGTTACCACGACCAGCGCGCGGACCCCGGCCTTGCCGCACTCCTCCGCGGTGGCCGGGACCGCCACGGCGGGTACGGCCACGACGACCAGGTCGGGGGTCTTCGGCAGGGCGCTGACGGACGGGTAGGACGGCACCCCGAGGATGTGCTGCACGCCGGGATGCACGGCGAACAGGCGGTGGGTGTAGCCGCCCGCCTTCAGGTGATGCAGGATCGCCCGGCCGACGGAACCGGGCTTGCGTCCGGCACCGGTGACAGCTACCACGTCCGGGCGCAGCAGCGGCTCGAGGCTGGCCACGTCGGCGGCCCGGCCCCTGGCTTCCACCGCCGACAGGTAGGCGTCGTCCGCGTCCAGCCGTATGGTGCAGCGCACCTCGGGGCCCTCGAAGCGGCGGACGGTGCGCAGCCCCAGGTCGGCGAAGAGCCGGAGGATCTCACGGTTCTCGCTGAGCGCGTCGGCGGTGAAGGCGGTGATGCCCTCGGCCCGGGCGGCGGAGACCAGGTGCTCGACGAGCAGGGTGCCCACCCCGCGGTGGTGCAGCCCGTCGCAGACGGCGACGGAGACCTCTGCCTCGTCCTTCTCCCCCGCCGTGTCGTACTCGGCGACGCCGACGACCCGGCCCTGCGCCTCCGCCAGCAGTGCCCGGTAGCCGGGGCGCGCCGGGGCACAGGCCCGGTCGGCGGCCAGGGCGCCGGAGCGCCGGCTGACGGAGAAGAACCGCAGCCGCAGGTTCTCCGGCGACATCTCCTCGTACAGCCCCTGCACCTGGTCGTGGTCGGCCGGGGCGGCCGGGCGGATGCACACGGTGGTGCCGTCCGCGAGCAGGGCGTGGACCGGGGGATGGTTGAGCACGGTGTCCGACATGGCGGATGTCCTCCAAGCCTCTTGACGGTTCGAGCATCCGGCGGAGCGGGGGAAGGTCCCGGGGGCCGTCCGGGGACGGGCCCCGGGCCGGTCGGCCCGGCGTTTCGGGAGTCAGTCGTCGGCGTCAGCCGTCGGCGACGAGGGCGGTGAGGTCCAGGAGGCGGTTGGTGTAGCCCCACTCGTTGTCGTACCAGCCGAAGACCTTGGCCAGGGTGCCGTTCGCCTGGGTCAGGGCCGGGTCGAAGACGCAGGACGCGGGGTCGCCGATGACGTCGCGGGAGACGATCGGGGCCTGCGACACGCGCAGGATGCCGTGCAACGGGCCCTGTGCGGCCCGGGCGAACGCGGCGTTGATCTCCTCGGCCGTGACCTCGCGGTTCAGCACCACCGTGAGGTCGGTGAGCGAGCCGTCCTCGACCGGTACGCGGACCGCGACGCCGTCCAGCGCTCCGGCGAGTCCGGGCAGCACCAGGCCGACGGCGCGGGCGGCGCCGGTGCTGGT
This sequence comes from Streptomyces sp. NTD91, assembly GCF_059510455.1. Lineage (NCBI taxonomy): Bacteria > Bacillati > Actinomycetota > Actinomycetes > Kitasatosporales > Streptomycetaceae > Streptomyces > Streptomyces sp. NTD91. The sequence goes on along the minus strand of NZ_JCAJZW010000047.1, from coordinate 35,340 downwards.
GGGGATGATGCTCAGGGCCGCCGAGCGGGCCCGGCGCAGGTCCTTGTGCGGGCCGTCGAGCAGGGACTGGTCGTTGGTGTAGCCGTGGACGGTGGTCAGCAGGCCGCGGTCCACGCCGAAGGCGTCGTCGAGGACCTTGGCCATGGGCGCGAGACAGTTGGTGGTGCAGGAGGCGGCGGACACGATACGGTCGCGCTCGCGGTCGTAGGTGTGGTCGTTGACGCCCATCACGATGGTGGCGTCCGCGCCGTTGCCGGGGGCCGACAGCAGCACCGTGCGGGCGCCGGCCTTCAGGTGCAGGGCGGCGAAGTCGCGGTCGCGGAAGCGGCCGGTGGACTCGACGACGACGTCCACGCCCCAGTCCGACCAGTGCAGGGCCGCGGGATCGCGCTCGGCGGTGACGTCGATGCGGGTGCCGTCGACGATGATCGAGCTGTCGTCGTGCAGCACCTCGCGTCCGATGTGGCCGAAGGTCGAGTCGTACTCCAGCAGGTGGGCGAGGGTGGCGGGCGGCGCGATGTCGTTGATCGCGACGACCCTGACGTCCTGGGTGCCCGTTTCGGCGCGGTCGAGGGCCGCGCGCAGATAGGTGCGGCCGATGCGGCCGAAACCGTTGATGCCGACGCGTACGGTCATGACGGGGAACTCCTCCGGTTCGGGGACCTGCTGCGCACGTACGGGGTCGCGGTGCCTCACACCTGCCGGGGTACGACGGCGACCGGGCAGGCGGAGTGGTGCAGCACCGCGTGGGCGACGCGGCCGAGCTGAAGGCCGTAGTGGCCCTCGCGGCGCCGGGCGCCGACGACGAGCAGGCCGGCGCCGGCCGAGGCGGCGAGCAGCACCCGGTGGGCGGGGCCCTCGACGGCGCGCCGGAGCACCCGGACATCGGCCGGGACCTCCCGCAGCGCGGCGTCGAGTTCCTCCAGGGCCCGCTCCTCGTGCGGCCGGGCGGACTCCCCCGCCGGCAGCGAGCGATCGGCGCTCTCGTGCGCCGGGCGCCGCCAGGCTCGCACCGCCTCGAGCGGCACGCCGCGCAGGCGTGCCTCCTCGGCGGCGCAGCGCACGGTGGCCGCCGGCTGCTCGCCCAGGCACACGACGACGCGACCCGTCCCGGGACCGACCCGGTTGTCGTGGCTGCCGCGCAGCACGACAACCGGGCAGTGCGCGTGCCCCGCCACCGTCACGCCGACGGAACCGAGAAGGGCCTCGGCGATGCCGCTGCGGCCGCGCGATCCGACGACCAGTGCGCGGGCGGCGCGGCTCTCGCGGACCAGCGCGTACTCCGGTTCCTCGGCCAGCAGGTCGGTGGTGACCTTCACGTCCGGCTGACGGCCGCGTGCCCGGCGTACCGCGGCCTCGACGACGTCCTCCGCCATCACCTCCTCGGACGGCTTGCCGAGGTCCCGGGCGAGCGACACGCCCTCGTACCGCTCCCAGAGCGAGGCGTACACCAGGCGCAGCGGCAGCCCGCGCAGGGCGGCCTCGTCGGCCGCCCAGTCAACGGCGCGCAGGCTCGGCTCGGAGCCGTCCACACCGACGACCAGGGGGAGTTCCACCGTGCTCACCGTCCCTCGCACAGATCGAGGACGATCCGGACCTCGACCTCGCCGCGCAGCACGGCGTCGACGGAGTCGTTGACGGAGTCGAGCGGGCGGGTGTCGCGGACGACCCTCGTCCGGCCGGCCGCGTGCAACTGGGAGACCTCGGCGAGGTCCTGGCCGGGGCCGGGTTCGGGATCGGGGCGCTCCTCGATGACCAGGGGCTCGCCGAAGGCTCGTACGACCGCTGCCTTCATGGTCTTCTCTCTCCTTGGTGGGGGCGCGTCAGCCGTGGGCGACGACGGCGACTGGGGCGGTGGCGTGGTGCAGGACGGCGTGGGTGACGGGGCCGATGTGCGCACCGACGGAGGAGCGGCGGACACGCCGGCCGACGACGACCAGGGAGGCGTCCCGCGAGGCGTCGATCAGCAGGGTGGACGGGCTGCCGTAGTCGGACTGCTCGACGACCTCGACGTCGGGGTACTTCTGCCGCCAGGGGCGCAGCACCTCGGTCAGCATGGCGGCGTCGCCCTTCGCCATCTCCCGCTCGACCACGGGTTCCAGGGCCATGCCGTAGGCGTAGTAGGGCGGCGGGTTCCAGCCGTGCACGACGCGCAGCGGCGCCTTGCGGCGGGCGGCGGCCTCGAAGGCGAACGCGATCGGCGCGTCGTCGGGGCCGCCGAGGTCGAGTCCGAGGACGACCGGGCGTTGGGCGGTGGCCGTGGAGGGATTGCCGGCCTCGTCCTTCTCGTGCTCGCCGGCGCGGACGAGCACGACGGGACGCCCGGCGTGCGCCACGACCGCGAGTCCGACGGAGCCGATCAGGAAGCCGCCGATCCCGCTCAGGCCGCGCGAGCCGAGGACGAGAAGTTCGGCATCCCCCGCCGCGTGGACGAGGGCCTCGGCGGGCGGTCCGGTGATGTGCTCCGTGGCCACCTCGACGCCGGGATGGCGCACTCGCAGAGCTTCGGCCACCTCGCGCGGCACCCTCTCGGTCCAGTGCTGCTGCGTCTCGGTGCCCAGCGGGGCCTCGGCCAGGGGGTGCGGTACCGGTTCCCAGACCTGGACGAGCTTCACCGGCAGTCCGCGCAGCTTCGCCTCGCGGGCGGCCCAGTCCGCGGCGGCCCGGCTCTCGGGCGAGCCGTCGAGGCCTACGGTGATGGTGCGGGGCATGATCTCCACCTCCTGAACCGGGGATCCGGGGGGATCCCCGCTTCCAGCGTCGTGTTCGGGGGTCGTGCGGGGCAGGGGCCGCCGGTCCCGCATCGGGGTCGATGGGCCCAGGCGGGGCGCGGGTGCGGGCCGTCGCGTCGGGAGGTCAGTGCAGCCAGGCGTGGTCACGGACGACCGGGAGCCGCGCCCAGAGCCGGCCCAGCCCCCAGGTGTCGCCCGCGCCCGCGGCCGCCACGGCGATCAGGGCCGTCGCGTAGACGACGTGGTAGTCGACGAGGGGATTCGTCGACATGCTGGGCGCCCCGCTCGACAGGTGCTTGGCGGGCGGCCACTCGGCGATCCACATCAGCGCCATCAACGCCGTACCGGCGACCGCCGCCGGCCGCAGCGCCACACCGGCCATGACGGCCGCGCCGATGCCGAGCAGGCCCAGCATGAACAGCCAGTCGGCCCACGTGTCGCCGGCCCACGAGTGGAACGTCGACTTCATCGGCCCGGCGGCGACGGAACCGAGGAAGCCCTTCGCCGGCGATCCGCCGTCCGTCCAGCCCTTGCCGGACGCGGTCGCGTAGCCGAGGCCGAAGGTCTTGTCGAGGAACGCCCACAGGAAGACGAACCCGGTGAGCAGGCGCAGGGACGCGAGGGCGTAGGCCCGCACGGCGAGGGTGCCGGTGTCCGTCGACACGGCGGTCGCGGAGCCGTTCCGGGTCCGGTGGAAGGACAGGCGGAAACCCGGGTTCCGGTGGTGGTGCTCGTGCACGGCCATGATGGTGATCCCTTCGGGGACGTCGGGTCGTTGTCCTGACGTCTGTCACTCTTGCCGTGTGCGCCGCGCACCGCCCGATGCCGAAGGGCCACGGCGAGAGGGCTGAACGTCCCCTCCGGCGGGGCCCGTTGGGCCGCCGGAAGACGTCGAGCGGTCAGCAGTCCGGGAGTTCGGGGCGGATCGGCGCGCCCGGCGCGCAGTCGTGGGCCGCGTCCGGAGCGCCGATCGCCGCCGGGCCCCGGTGCGTTCGGCGAACCGGGCCGCCGCCTGCGCGGTGCGCGTGACGTGTGCGGCGATCCGGCACCCGGGCAGGACGTCGTGCAGCGTGCGGGCCGGCAGGGAGCCGACGGGTCCACCGGTCCGCGGCCGGGGCCGTACGGCCCCTGCCCCGCTCCGGCGCTCCGTCCCATGCTGGAGATGCCAGTTCCCACCCCGACCGGGAGGCAGGCCATGAACACCCCCACCATGCTGCGGGCACTGCCCGCCGAGCACCGGCTGCGGCTCATGCGCTTCGCCCGCGAGGTGTCGATCCCGCAGGGGACGCGTGTCTTCGACGAGGGCGGCCGCGCGGACCGGTTCTGGATCGTCCGTACCGGCTCGATCGATCTCGACACGCGCGTGCCGGGGCGCCGCCGTGCCGTCGTGGAGACCCTCGGGCACGACGAGATGCTCGGCGTCTCCTGGCTGTTCGCGCCCCATGTGTGGCACCTGGGCGCCACGGCCACGACGCCGGTGCGGGCCTACGAGTTCGACGCCGCCGCCGTCCGCTCCCTGTGCGCGGACGACCCGGCTCTGGGCCGGGCCGTGACCCAGTGGGCCGGCGAGGTGCTCGCCCACCGCCTGCGCTCCGCACGGACCCGGCTGCTGGACCTGTACGCCCCCTACGGTGCCGGAAGCACGGTGTGAGCGGACCACCGAGCGGAAGGACTCACCGGGACGGCCACCGCGGGGCCGGAGTCCGAACGCACCGCACGCGGGTGCCGTGCGGCACCCGCGTGAGCGAACCGCCGGACGGCCTCAGTGCCCGTCGCGCCGCTGCCGGTCCTGGACCTGGGTGGCGATGACCGCCGCCTGGATACGGCGTTCCACGCCGAGCTTGGCGAGCAGGCGGGAGATGTGGTTCTTCACCGTCTTCTCGGCGAGGTAGAGCCGCTGTCCGATCTGCCGGTTGGTGAGGCCCTCGCCGATGAGGGCGAGGATCTCCCGCTCCCGCTCGGTCAGGCCGGGCAGGGCGTCCGGCTCCTCCTGCTGCTGTCCGCCCCGCAGCCGGGCCATCAGCTTGGTGGTGGCGCTCGCATCGAGCAGGGACTGGCCCGCCGCGACGGTGCGTACGGCGGAGACCAGGTCGGAGCCCTGGATCTGCTTGAGGACGTATCCGGAGGCGCCGGCCATGATCGAGTCCAGCAGGGCCTCCTCGTCGTCGAAGGAGGTCAGCATCAGGCACGCCAGCTCCGGCATGCGCGAACGCAGCTCCCGGCACACGGTCACCCCGTCGCCGTCGGGCAGCCGGACGTCCAGCACCGCCACGGCCGGACGCAGCGCGGGGACCCGCACCAGGGCCTGCTCCACCGTGCCCGCCTCGCCGATGACCTCGATGTCCGGCTCGTCGTTCAGCAGGTCGCGCACGCCGCGCCGTACCACCTCGTGGTCGTCCAGCAGGAAGACCCGGGTCGGGCTGTCGGGACCGGCCTGCTCGCTGTCCGCCATCGGTTGCTCCCTGTCTCCGCGTGCCTCGTCGCTGTCCACACCGAGGACCGTACCCCGGCCCACGTACCGAGATCCTCGCCGAGGCGAGGCCCCGCAACCAGGGCCGGTCGGCCCTGTTTCCACCGTATTCCCGGCCCTGAGCCGTGTACGTCTCGGCCCTGCCCGGCGGCAGAGGCGGCAGCGAGGCTGAGGCACAGGGGTGGTGGACCGCCGCCCGCTCACCGTCGTGAAGGAGGGAAGCGCCATGAGGACCCACACCGTCGGCGAGGTCATGACCAGCGAGGTCGTCCACGCACACCGGCAGACGCCGTCGGACGTCGTGGCGCGGCTGCTGGACCGGCACCGGATCAGCGCGCTGCCGGTCGTCGACCACGACGACAAGGTGGTGGGGGTGGTCTCCGGCACCGATCTCCCGCACGGCCGCGGGGCCACTCCGGCGGGCGAGCTGATGGCGACGCCGGCGGTCACCGTTCATCCGGAGCAAGAGGTGGCGGACGCCGCACGGCTGATGGAGCGTCAGGGCGTCGGCCGGCTGCCCGTGGTGGACGAGAGCGACCGCCTCATCGGCATCGCCACCCGACGCGACCTGCTGCGGGTCTTCCTGCGCACGGACGAGGAGATCCGCCGCCAGGTGATCGACGAGGTCACGGCGACCGCGCCTGGCCTGCCGCCCGAAGCGGTCGCCGTCTCGGTCCGGGACGGCATGGTCACGCTGGAGGGACGCCTCCGGCACCGCAGCGACCTGCCGTCGGCGGTGCGGTCGGCGTGGCGTGTGGAGGGCGTCGTCGGTGTGGTGAGCCGGCTCGGGTTCGACATCGACGACTGCGGCACCGCACGGTCTGCCGGAGAACGCCCGCCGGACGCGGACCAGGGCCGTTCGGCCCTGGCGTGAGGGGCCGCGGCGCCGTACCCATGGTCTGACCGAGCCCGGCCGCGTTCTGCCGCCTCGCGGCGGTGAGCGACGAACCCGTACGGAAACCCTCCATGACCATCGACAGCACCGAGGCCCTTCCTTCCGGGCCGCGCAGGAGCATTGAGCTGGACGGCGACGAGGCCCTGCGCCTGCTGGGCGGCGTGTCCTTCGGCAGGCTCGTCTTCACGCGTCACGCGCTGCCGACCGTCCGACCGGTGAACCACATCCTGGACGACGGCGACATCGTCATCCGCACGCACGAGGGGGCCGCGCTGACCTCGCGCGCCCTGCACCCCGACGCCCGGGGCGTGGTCGTCGCCTACGAGGCCGACGCCATCGACCCCGACCACCACCTCGGCGGGAGCGTGGTGGTCACCGGCTACGCGCACCTGGTGACCGACGCGGACGAACTGGCCCGCTACCGGGCGCTGCTCGCCCCCTGGGTGGACCAGACCATGGACTACGCGGTGCGCATCCGCCCGGACCTGATCACCGGCGTCCGGCTCACCGCCGGCGACGGTCCCTGATCGCCCTCGGACGCCGACCCGCCGAGCGCCGTCCGGCCCCTGTGCCATGGGGCAGGACGGCCCCCGCCCCGGCATCCGTGCTCAGGCGGAGAGGTGCACGCCGTACATCGTGCGGCCACGGACGAGTTCGCGGCCGGTGACCAGTTCCGGCTCGATCCGCACGAAGACCTCGTGCGCCGCGGAGACCCAGGAGCATGGACCGGTGCGGTCCAGCCGGTCCAGCTCGGCCGCGTCGGTCACGACGGCCGCCCGGCCGGTGACGACGACGCTCCAGCCGGAGTGCGCGGCCACGTCGACGGCGTCGGCCTCGAAGGCGACGACCGCGCCGTCGACCGCTCGGGCCAGCTCCGAGCCCGCGGCGGTGCGCAGGAGCACCGCTTCGTCCCGGTCCAGGCCGAAGTTGACCGGCAGGACCGCGGGCAGCGCCCGGCGCGTGTAGACGATCCGGCCGAGCGGCACCGTGGCCAGCAGGGCCAGGCACTCCTGCCGGTCGAGTTCGCGGAAACCATCGTTCGGGTGCATCGATCTGCCCGTCTTTCGCCCGGTGTACTGGGGTCACCTTCCATGCTGAGCGGGGTGACGGCCGCCGGTGAGGGACCACCGGCCCCGGCCTCGCCGGAGACCGGCCGAACAAGGGCGGCTGCCGAGGGGGGCCGTCCGGCCCCTCCGGCGCGCCCATCGGCCCGCCCGCCGCTCAGGTACCCGTCGCACGCCCGCGGCGGTGCCCCGTGGCCGTCACCCGACGGTGCGGACCCGCTGCGGTGCGCGTCGTGGAGTGGCCGGCCCCTCCGGGCCGTACCCGAGACGGACGAGCATCTGCGCGTGGCCTGTGAGGCCGGGCGCCGCGCCCAGGGCGCGGCGCAGGTCGGGCCACTCCATCGGCTGGTGCACCAGGGACGCGCACGCGCCGTGTGCCGTGGCGACCAGCAGGACGTGCTCCAGCGCCTGTCCGGCGCGCAGCCAGTCGCTGCGGCGGTCGTGCTCGGTGGCCAGCAGCGCCAGGACGGGCGGGGACTCGAAGGGCTGGGCGGGGAGCCGCTCCGCGTGCCGCTGCGCGGTGAAGTCCCGCATGGGCAGTTGCTCGCGCGCGTCCTGCATGCCCAGCGCCGCCCGCGGCAGGCCGAGGCCGGCGCAGTCGTCCGGGTCCCGGTGCACCCAACGGCGGCTCTCCGCGGCCCGGTCGGGGTCCGTGCGGTTGCGGTGCTCCGCCTCGGTGGCCAGGCGCAGCAGCCGGGCCGTCCCGGCGGCTGCGGGAAGCGTGAGCGAGGCGCCTTCCGCGTGAGCGGCTTCGGCGAGTTCGGCTCGCACGCTCCCCGGAAGGAGCCGGCCCGTGAAGGGGAACCTGCTGCTGTGCCTGCGCCAGAGCGCGGGGTAGAGATCGGGGCGGTGCGCGGCGGTGTGCCGCCGGCCCGGCCCCGCCGGCCGGAGGGTGGCCAGCAGGCTGGGATCCTCGGGATCCGGCAGCAGGCGTACGACGGGTGTCCAGCCGAAGTGGGCGACCGCGACGCGGAGGTTGAAGACCGCGGCGCCGACCGACAGATGCAGGGCCCGGCCGACGGGATCCGCGTGGCGCAGGCCGCGCTCCGGAGCGGCGCGCACCTGGAGCGTGACCGTCTCCGGGTCGAGCCGGAACCGCCACGGTTGCGTGTTGTAGATGGAGGGCGCGGCCACGGCGGCCGAGATGCAGGCTTCCAGGGTCGCGGCGTCGAGGGCCGGCATGGTGCGCATGTGGGACTCCTCCCGTGCGGGCATGGACGGATGCCGGTGTCCTTCGAGCGTGGGAGCACGGCGGCGGGCCGGTCAGGGGCCGATGGTCCCTTCGCGGGACCCGGTCGGGGCACGGTCACGGGCACCTCAGGGACCGACGGCACAGACGCGGGGCCGAACGTCCCGAGGAGGCCCCGGACCCGGTTCCGATCGGCCCTCCTCCTCTGCCTCATCGGCCCGTGTCGCGGCGGCGCTCGGACTGCCACCGTCCTGGGGGAGACGACGAGGAGGTGCGGAGAGATGCGCGAGAGCAAGCCCGCGAACAGGAGGCGCCGACGGACCGGGCCGCTGCTGTGGCGGTGGCGGAAGAACCCGCTCCGGCGGCACGACGACGTCCTCGAGGCCTGGCTCCTGCTGGTGGTGTGGGCGCTCGTGGCGGTGGGCGGCACGGTCGCCGGCATGGTGACCGCGCACGCCGCCGACCAGGTCTTCGCCCGGCAGCGTGCCGGACGCACGCCCGTCGGCGCCGTGCTCCTCGACGACGTTCCGCGGGCGGCGGCCTCGGGACCGGGCAGGGATCTGACCTCGGCCCGGGTCGGCTGGACGGCGCCGGACGGTTCCCGGCACCACGGCACGACGCTGCTGTCCACCGGGGGCAGGGCCGGCTCCACGGTCAGGATCTGGACCGATCCGCAGGGCAGGCTGAGCACCCGGCCGCCGACCCGCAGCGAGGCCGGCGTCGAGGCCGGACTGCTGGGAGGTTCGGCCGCCCTCGCGCTGGGTGGCGTGGTCTTCGCCGCCGGGAGCGTGGGGCGGTGGTACCTCGACCGGCGGCGCATCGCGCGGTGGGACCGGGAGTGGGACCTGATCGGCCCCCGGTGGGGGCACAGGACCGGCTGACCTCGCCGGTTCGCGGCGGTCCTCAAGGGGCTCGATCGCCGGACCGGTGGAGACGATCACCGGCTGGGTGTGCTCGGCCTGTCCGACGATTCGCGTCGTTGCCCGAAGGGTGTCCTCCTGGGGGCCGCCGGGTGCCCGGTGGACGCCGTCGAGCGTGACGAGGATCGAGGAGACGAGTTCGCCCGTGGCGGGTGTCCTCTTTTCCGGGTGCGGGACGGATGGTCACAGGGTCGGGCTCCGCACGCACACGGAACTCATCGGTTCAGCCGGCGTGGGTGGAGAACAGTCCACCGGTCGGGCCCTGTTTGTCGCCGCCCTGGGCCTTTCTCAGGGCGTTGGCGAGGGACTCGATGGTGAGGGACTGCAGGATCACCCGGCCGTTGCCCTCGAGGGTGGCCAGGGACAGGCCCTCGCCTCCGAACACGGCGTTCATGATCCCCTGGCGGTTGAGGCCGCCGACTCGCTGGACGCCGTACTGGATGCCCTCCTCGAAGGCGACCACACAGCCGGTGTCCACCTCGATGCGGCCACCGAAGTCGGCCGGGTTGAGGTCGATGAAGTTGCCCGCGCCGGCGATGATCACCGTGCCGTACCCGGTGAACTTCTCCAGGACGAAGCCCTCGCCGCCGCTCATGCCGGTGCGGCCACCGGCGAACGCGATGCCGAAGTCGACGGTGGACTCGGCGGCCACGAAGGCGTCCTTCTCGGCGAACCACGCACGCGTGCCGTCCACTTCCAGGGCGCGCATCTCGCCCGGGAGGACGCCCGCGAAGCCGACCGTGCCCGCGCCGCCCTGGGAGGTGAAGTACTGGAACGCCAGCGACTCGCCCGCGAGCATGCGCTGGCCGACCTGCATGGCGGTGCCCATGGCCTGGCGCAGCAGGCCGCCCATGCCGCCGGAGCCGCCCTGCTGCTGTCCGCCGTTGCCGGACGGGCCGGACAGCCGCGTCTCCATGGTCACGTTCGTGGTCTTGAACAGGAACTTTCCGGCCTCGCAGTACACGGTCTGGCCGGGCTGCAGGTTGACGACCGCCATCTGCATGGCGTTGCCGACGATCTCTTGCTGAAGGGTCACGCGGGGAGAACGCGGCAGACGGACCCGTAAGTTCCTGGAGGCCGGAAACCGGTCCTCAGGGGTGACCCGCGGGGCGCCCCGGTGCTGTCCCGGCCGGGGCGCCCCGCGCGCCGGGGCGGGTCAGCCGCCCAGTTCCTGGTGCCGGGCGGCGAGCCCGGCCGCGCCCTGCTCGGTCGGCGAGCCGTGCAGGCGCAGACGGGAGATGCCGCCGTCGGGGAAGATGTCGATCCGCGCGTGTGTGCCGACGGCAGGCCGCGGAAGCACGAAGCGGTGGTTGGTGTCGGGCTGGAGGCGGGTGCGCGGCAGGATCTCCGTCCAGTCGCCGTTCTCGCCGTCCTTCACGGACACCGAAGCCCAGCCGGCGCTGTTGCCCTTCAGGTAGGCGGTGTCGATCTCGACGGCACGGATCTGGGACTGCGCCACCAGCTGGTAGCGGATCCAGTCGTTGCCCTGGTCCCGGCGGCGGCGGGTCTCCCAGCCGTCGTCCATCTTGCGGGAGCGGCCCGGCTGGATGGTGTGGGTGGCCGGGGAGTAGAAGAGGTTGGAGGCGTCCTCCACCCGGCCGCCGTTCTCCAGCGCGACCACGTCGAAGGTGCCCAGCGCCGACAGCCACTCGGGGTCGGGGACGACCTCGCCGTACACGCGCAGGCGGGCGATGCCGCCGTCGGGATGCTGGTTGAGGCGCAGGTGCGTGAAGCGCTGCTCGACGGTGACCTCGAAGCCGTTCGCCGCGTGGCCGCCGACCGCGGTGCGCGGCACGACCGTCGCCCACTTCACGTCGTCGCCCAGCAGCTCCTGCGGGGACGGCGAGCCTGGCACCGACGCCGCCTGGACGGAGACCGCCTGCGGGTAGTTGCCGCGGAAGTGGGCGGTGTCGACGACGATCCCGCGGATCACGCCGGGCGCGCCGAGCCGGACCAGCGCCCAGTCGTGGTCCTCTGCGGTCGGCCAGGGGTGCTCGGCGCTGACGCCGCGGCGGCGGCGGGTCTCCCAGCCGTCCATGACCTTGCCCTTGTGCCCGAAGTGCTCGGGGTCGAACTCCGCCCGCTCGGGCACCAGCAGGTTCTCGCGCTGGGCGAAGAACTCGTCGTTGGCGGCGATGACACCGGCGCCGAGCTGCCGGTCGGCGAGGTTGGCGTACCGGGTGAAGGGGAAGTCGGCGGTGCGGTAGTCCGCGTAGGGGTCGCCGCCTCCGTAGGGGTTCGCGTCGCCGGTGAAGCCGGCCGGGCTGGGGTGCTGCAGCGCCGTCACGGTGATCAGGGGGTCCTTTCCGGAGTCGGCCGGGGTGCGGGTGCGGGAGGTGGCTCACTGGGGGCGGGCGAGCAGTGTGCCCTTCGGCTCGGTGAACTCGCCGCCGTCGACCACGCGTTCGCCGCGCAGCCAGGTGGACTTCACGACGCCGTGCAGGGTCTTGCCGGCGTACGCGGTGACCCGGTTGCGGTGCTGGAGACCGGCCGGGTCGACGGTGAACGTCTCGTCGGGGGCGAGGACCGCGAAGTCGGCGTCGTGACCGGGCGCGATGGCGCCCTTGCGGGCGCCGAGGCCGGCCAGGACCGCGGTCCTCGCGGACATCCAGCGCACGACGTCCTCCAGGCCGTACCCGCGCGCGCGTGCCCCGGTCCACACGGCGGACAGACTGAGCTGGAGCCCGGAGATGCCGCCCCAGGCGGTGGCGAAGTCGTCGGTCTTCAGGTCGGCGGTGGAGGGCGAGTGGTCGGTGACGACGCAGTCGATGGTGCCGTCGGCCAGCGCCTCCCAGAGCAGGTCCTGGTTGGCGGCCTCGCGGATGGGCGGGCAGCACTTGAACTCGCTGGCGCCGTCGGGGACTTCCTCGGCGGTGAGGGTGAGGTAGTGCGGGCAGGTCTCCACGGTGATCCGCACGCCCTCGGCGCGGGCGGCGCGTATCAGCGGCAGCGCGTCGCTGGAGGACAGGTGCAGCACGTGCACGCGGGCGTGGAGGCGGCGGGCCTGCGCGACGAGGCCGGCGACGGCGGTGTCCTCGGCGTCGCGCGGGCGGGAGGCGAGGAAGTCGGCGTACCTGGGGCCGCCGTGCTGCGGGGCGACGGCGAGGTGGTGCGGGTCCTCGGCGTGCACGATCAGCAGGCCGCCGAAGCCGGCGATCTCCGCCATGGACCGGGCCAGCCGGTCCTGGTCGAGGTGCGGGAACTCCTCCACGCCGGACGGCGAAAGGAAGGCCTTGAAGCCGAAGACGCCGGCGTCGTGCAGCGGGCGCAGGTCCTTGACGTTGTCGGGCAGGGCGCCGCCCCAGAAGCCGACGTCGATGTGCGCCTTGTCGCGGGCGGCCTCCTGCTTGATCCGCAGGTTCTCGACGGTCGTGGTCGGCGGGAGGGAGTTGAGCGGCATGTCGATCAGCGTGGTGATGCCGCCCGCCGCCGCCGCGCGGGTGGCGGTCCAGAAGCCCTCCCACTCGGTGCGGCCCGGGTCGTTGACGTGCACGTGGGTGTCGACCAGGCCGGGCAGCAGGACGTGGTCGCCGAGGTCCTCCAGCCGCGCGCCGGCCGGGACCGGTGCGTCGTACGGCAGGACGGCCGTGATCGTGCCGGCCGACACGGCGACCGTGGCGGCCCGCGTCCCCTCCGGAGTGATGACGCGCGTCGAGCGCAGGACCAGTTCAGCCTCGGACACCCGAACCCCTCTCCGTACCGCCGTTTTACGCCCCAGAAACGGGATTTACACCCACGTAACGGATTTCAACGTTCTGTTGAAGGAGTCTTCACTCCCACCCGTCCGCCGTCAAGGGGCACACTGCTGGACACGCACCCGGCGCATCCACTCTGGACGTTTCCACAAAGCGGAATTAGAATTCCAACAAGCAGAACGTAGCTATGCACAAGCAGGGAGTCAACCGGCCGCCGGGTAGGCTTCTCACCTCCCGCCTGTCCCGAAAGGAACGCGCCGTGCCGACGTCCAGCGCCAGCACCACCGACTCCGGCAAGCCCTCCGCCGCCGGCGGGGTCCAGTCCCTCGAGCGCGCCTTCGACCTGCTCGAGCGGATGGCGGACGCGGGTGGCGAGGTGGGCCTGAGCGAGCTGTCCGTGACCAGCGGGCTGCCGCTGCCGACCATCCACCGGCTGATGCGCACCCTGGTCGCCTGCGGGTACGTCCGCCAGCAGCCGAACCGGCGGTACGCGCTCGGCCCCCGGCTGATCCGGCTCGGCGAGTCGGCGTCCCGGCTGCTCGGCACCTGGGCGCGGCCGTACCTCGCCCGGCTGGTCGAGGAGACCGGAGAGACGGCGAACATGGCGCTGCTGGACGGCGACGAGATCGTGTACGTGGCCCAGGTGCCCTCCAAGCACTCGATGCGCATGTTCACCGAGGTGGGGCGCCGGGTGCTGCCGCATTCGACCGGGGTGGGCAAGGCGCTGCTGGCGGGGGTGCCGGACGGGGAGGTGCGGGCGCTGCTGTCCCGTACCGGGATGCCTGCGGCCACCGAGAAGACCATCACCACGCCGGAGGGGTTCCTGGCCGCGCTTCACGACGTACGGCGGCTGGGATACGCCGTGGACGACAACGAGCAGGAGATAGGGGTCCGGTGCCTGGCGGTGTCCGTGCCGGACTCTCCGACGGCCGCGGCGATCTCCATCTCGGGGCCGGCGGGCCGGGTCACCGAAGAGGCGACCGAGAAGATCGTGCCGGTGTTGCAGCAGATCGCTCTTGAGCTGTCCCAGGCTCTGGCCAGTTCGGGCGCCTGACGGCCCGTGCCCTTCGGGGGGTGCGGTCAGCCCCTCTGCGTCGGTTCACCGAACAGGTCCACCGCCTGCCGGACCTCCCTCAGTCCCCGGGACAGGGCGCTCACCGAGCCGATGGCCCCCGCGATCAGTAACAGGGAGCCGCGCAGGCGGGGGGTCTCCGGTGAACCGCCGGTGGCCATGGCGGCGAGGGCCGCGAGTTCGTCCTCGGCTATGGCGCGGTCGGGGAAGTCGGCAGGAAGCGTGGCGAGTTCACGGCGCAGGCGGGCCACCGCGGTCCGCAGTTCCGCCACCCTCGGGTCCTCGCCGCTGCCGGTCACTGGCCTCTGCCCCAAGCTCCGCAACACAGCCCTCCCCCTCACACTCCGTCGTGCGCGGGCCAGTAAACGCCACCGCGTCCGGGAGCGCCACAGCGCGGACCGAAATTCAGCCCAAGGAAAGCGGCCGTCCCCCGCGCCGTCAGGTATGCAGGAGCCATGACGCGGAACCCTCACGGGGAGGTCGCCGGACTGTTGCTCGCCGCCGGCGGGGGCCGACGGCTCGGCGGACGGCCCAAGGCGCTGCTGGAGCACCGGGGACGGCCGCTGGTGGAGCACGCGGCCGGCGTGCTGCGCGCGGCCGGGTGCGCACGGGTGCACGTCGTGCTCGGCGCCCGCGCCGGGGACGTACGGGAACGTGCCGACCTGAGCGGCTGCGTGCTCGTTGACAACCCGGGCTGGGCCGAGGGCATGGGCTCCTCGCTGCGGGCCGGACTGGCCTCGCTCGCCGGTACGGGGGCGCGCGCGGCCCTGGTGAGCCTCGTCGACCAGCCGGGTATCGGCGCGGCGGCCGTGGCGCGCGTGCTCGGCGCCTACGAGGACGAGACGTCGCTGGTCTCGGCCGCCTACCACGGCGTGCGCGGGCATCCCGTGCTGTTCGGCGCGGCCCACTGGGCGGCGATCGCCGAGGCCGCCGCGGGGGACCGGGGAGCACGCTCCTACCTGAGGGAACACGCGGCACGGATCCGGCTCGTGGAGTGCGCGGACGTGGCCGAGCCGTACGACATCGACACCGAGGCCGACCTGCGCCACCTTGAGTGAGGGAGGTGGCACGGGGCGCCATCTTGCCTCGACCCGGAGAATCTCGACGTCAACAAACCATTGAAGTTCCACGATGAGGAAACTACTATCCACTGCTCAGAAGCGCCCGTCCGCACAGTCCGGCGCTGTTCGCCCTGTTCGTGCCACTAGGCACCCGGTGCCACGCTGAAGGAAGTGACAGCTCATGTCCGCACCAGCGCCGTCCCCGCTGGCCATCGTCGACGCCGAGCCCCTGCCCCGGCAGGAAGAGGTCCTCACGGACGCGGCGCTCGCCTTCGTGGCGGAGCTGCACCGGCGGTTCACCCCGCGCCGTGACGAACTCCTCGCCCGCCGGGCCGAGCGCCGCGCCGAGATCGCCCGCACCGCCACGCTCGACTTCCTGCCCGAGACGGCCGCGATCCGCGCGGACGACTCCTGGCAGGTCGCCCCGGCCCCTGCCGCGCTGAACGACCGGCGCGTCGAGATCACCGGCCCCACGGACCGCAAGATGACCATCAACGCGCTCAACTCGGGCGCGAGGGTCTGGCTCGCCGACTTCGAGGACGCCTCCGCGCCCACCTGGGAGAACGTGGTCCTCGGCCAGCTCAACCTGATCGACGCCTACACCCGGAACATCGACTTCACCGACCCGGGGTCCGGCAAGTCCTACGCCCTGCGTCCGGACGAGGAGCTGGCGACGGTCGTCATGCGTCCGCGCGGCTGGCACCTGGACGAGCGTCACCTGGCCGACGCCGACGGCCGCCAGGTCCCCGGCGCCTTCGTCGACTTCGGCCTGTACTTCTTCCACAACGCCCAGCGGCTGCTGGACCTCGGCAAGGGCCCGTACTTCTACCTGCCGAAGACCGAGTCGCACCTCGAGGCCCGCCTGTGGAACGACGTGTTCGTCTTCGCGCAGGACTACGTCGGCATCCCGCAGGGCACCATCCGCGCGACCGTCCTGATCGAGACCATCACGGCCGCGTACGAGATGGAGGAGATCCTCTACGAACTGCGCGACCACGCCTCGGGGCTGAACGCCGGCCGCTGGGACTACCTGTTCTCCATCGTCAAGAACTTCCGTGACGGCGGCCCGAGGTTCGTCCTGCCGGACCGCAACGCGGTCACGATGACGGCCCCGTTCATGCGGGCGTACACCGAACTCCTGGTGCGCACGTGCCACAAGCGCGGCGCGCACGCGATCGGGGGCATGGCCGCGTTCATCCCGTCCCGCAAGGACGCCGAGGTCAACAAGGTGGCCTTCGAGAAGGTCCGCGCCGACAAGGACCGCGAGGCGAACGACGGTTTCGACGGCTCCTGGGTCGCCCACCCCGACCTCGTCCCGATCGCGATGGAGTCCTTCGACAGGGTCCTCGGCGACGAGCCGAACCAGAAGGACCGGCTGCGCGAGGACGTCCACGTGGAGGCGGCCGACCTGACCGCCGTCGACTCGCTGGCCGCCAGGCCGACGTACGCGGGTCTCGTCAACGCCGTGCAGGTCGGCATCCGTTACATCGAGGCCTGGCTGCGCGGGCTCGGCGCGGTCGCCATCTTCAACCTGATGGAGGACGCGGCCACCGCCGAGATCTCCCGCTCCCAGATCTGGCAGTGGATCAACGCGGGCGTCGAGTTCGAGAACGGCGACAAGGCCACGCCCGAGCTGGCCCGCAAGGTCGCCGCCGAGGAACTGTCCGCCATCCGACAGGAGATCGGCGAGGAGGCCTTCGCCGCCGGCCACTGGCAGGAGGCCCACGACCTGCTGCTGAAGGTCTCCCTGGACGAGGACTACGCCGACTTCCTCACTCTGCCGGCATACCAGCAGCTCAAGGGCTGAGCCTCACGACGAGCGTTCCGAGTGGCCCAGGGGCCTGCCCGGGGCCACTCGGTCGCGTACGAGGCGCTTGACCGCGGTGGGCTCCGGGAAGCCCTGTTCCTCGCGGTCCCACACCACCTCGCCGTCGACGCGGACCACGAAGACGCCTCCGGTGCCGGGTCTGAGCGCCAGTTCGGTCAGCTCGGCCTCGAAGGTGGTGAGCAGCTCCTGCGCCAGCCAGGCCGCGCGGGGCAGCCAGCGGCACCGGGTGCAGTACTCGATCTGTACGACATGGGTCATCCGATGTGCCTCATCCCAGGTGCGCCGACCAGTCCTGTTCCGCCGCCGGCTTGCCGTGCAGGTCGGGGACGCGCTTGAGCCAGTCCGGACGCCCCGCCCGGGTCCGCGCCGCGCGGGCGGCCTCCTCGGCCGCGAGCTGCTCGCGGCTCGGGAAGTCGGTGGGCAGCCACTCCTGCGACAGGCGCACCCGGGCCAGGAGGTAGTCGGCATAGGCGGCGCGGACGTCGTCCGGGGTCGCGAAACCGGCGTCCTCGGCGAGCCATGCGTCCGGGACCTGAGCGAGGATCCCGTGCAGCAGCTCGCCCGTCACCTTCGGGGCGAGTTCGGCGTCGGCGGCGCGGACGTCGGGGCCGTAGTGGCCGAGGGCGTGGTGGCGGAAGTCGTACCTCTTGCCCGGGGCCGTGGTGTCCCAGCGGTGGTGGAAGACCAGGGCGGCGCCGTGGTCGATGAGCCACAGCCGCGGCGGTGCGGTGCCGAGGGTGGGCCAGACCATGAGGTTGGAGCTGTGCACCGTACGGTCCACGTTGACGGTCAGCGCGTCCAGCCAGACGATCCGGCCGGCCTCCAGCGGGTCCACCGGGAACACCGCGGCGATCTCGGGGATGAGGTCCCGGGCGCCCGGGAGGTAGTCCATGCCGAGGTTCACGCCCGCGCTCGCACCGTGCAGCTCCCGCACCTCCTGGTGCGGCTCGCCGGCGGCGACGGCGGGGTCGAAGTGGACGAGTACCAGCTCGGGGAAGCGCAGACCGAGCGCGCGGGCCAGCTCGCCGACGATCACCTCGGCCACCAGCGCCTTGTGGCCCTGCGCCGAACCGGTGAACTTCACGACGTACGTGCCGAGGTCGTCGGCCTCGACGATGCCGGGCACGGAGCCGCCGGACCGCAGGGGGGCGACGTAGCGGGTCGCGGTGACCTCTCTCAGCATCTCAAGGCCCCCATGGGTCGCTCGCTTCCGGCCTCCGGCATGGAGCGAGCATAGTGACCGGCCGTGAGACCGGGGAGGACGGCCTTGACGCCGCGCCCACGTGCGCACGCGGCGGGAGCTGCGGCCCGACGCGTCCGCGTGCGCGCGTTGGCCTGTTCGGGTGGCGTGGGCGCATCCTGCCCGCGGGCGGATCGTTGGCGGGTTGTCGCGGGACGTACGGCCGCCGGCGACTCGGAGCCCGGGCGCCGGTTCCGCCCGCGCCGGCCAGTGCAGAAGGCATCAGCTATGGACACCCAGCAGATCCGCACCCTCAAGAGCAGCGGACGGAGCTTCGCAGCCGCGCTGACCGCCTCGGTGCTGGCCTCCTGCGGCCCCGCCGGGACGGAGGGGCCGGACGCCGCGACGGACGTACCCACGCCGGATCCGGTGCCTGCCGAGCCGACCGCGGCCTGTTCGCCGCGGGAGTGAGGTACGGGAGTCCGCGGACCGCACCTGCGTACGGTGCGCCCGGCAGACGGCAGACGGCTGGAGGAGCGCCGGCTCCGCGTTTGCCCGGTACGGGCCCGGCGCGTCGTGCGACGCCGCAGCCGTGCGGTCCCGGCGCCGGGACGGGCGGTGAGCGGACTGCTCCGGGAGGGCGTGTGTCCGGCGGACGCGTCCGCCGGACACACGCCCTGCAACTCCGCTGCACGCCGGGCGCGAGACGGGCGAGGAGCCGGACCGGGGGAATCACGACGGCGGATGTCACGGCGGGTCGCCCTTCCCGTATCGGGCGTCGGACGTGTTCGGCTGCCGGCCCCGCTCAGCGCCCACTGGAGCCGAGCCGGTCGATGGCCTCCAGAACACCCTTGCGCTGGGCGTGGGTGCGCTCGTACCCCTCGAGGACGTGCAGATCGGCCTCGGGCAGTCCGGGCAGGCGCCGTTCGATCTCCTCGACGCTGAGCTGGCTGAAGCCGACGATGGGCAGGCTCTCCTCGGTGCTGACCGCTCCCTGGATCTGCTCGGCGGCGGCGCTCACCCCGGGTGTGCCCGCCGCCTGCTGCTCCTCGGCGCCGGGGTGCGTCAGGTGGCGCAGCCGCTCGGCGACGGCGCGCAGCGGGCGGGCGGCCGTGCGGACGAGGCCGCCGTCCGTCGGCTGTTCCACGCGGAAGCCGTCGCTCGCGGCGGCCACGGAGCGGGCCTGCCGGGCGAGGCTGTCCTCGAGCGCGGCCAGCAACTCCTCGTCCAGGTGACCCATCTCCCGGAGCAGGTCGAGGGCGGCGCGGTCCTCGGCCTGCCCGGCGAGGACCTCGCCGACCCGGGCGGCGGCCAGCGCCCGCGCCGCGACGGCGTACTCGTCCTCGGTGTTCGTCAGCACCTGCCGCTCGTCGGCCGGCCCGTGCCCGCGCATCACCCCGGTCACGGTCCTCTGCCCGAGGGTGAGCGGGAGCGTGACCGTTCTCCAGGTGATCCGGGCGGCGAACCGTGTCACGTCGGTCGCGCCGCCGAGCAGTCCGCGGGGCCGCAGTCCGCGGACGTGGCGGTCGATGCGGTGCACGTGGTCCTGCATGTCGTCGGCCCGCCGCTCGAGCATCTGCCGGTGCGGGCCGGGCGGCGCGAGAGCCGCGTCCGCACGCAGCCGGTCGCGGGCCGCGGCGTGGGCGTGGTGGGCATCCTCGAGCGCCGGTATCAAGGTCTGCGTCATCGCCATGGGGGCTGCTCCCTGCGTACGGAGATCGGGCGGGCGTCCACGGCCGCCCAGCCGGCCGTCCCCCTGCGGCTGAGCAGCCGGCAACATCCTGCGGGACCCGCGCCGAGATCACCCGTCGGGAGCGCGCTCGCCGGGGCCGGCGACGGTGCGGGAGCCCGGCCCGCCCTGCGCCCTCCCGGCCCCGCGGACGGTGTGCCGGCGGTTCGGCCATGCGGGTGAGGGTGCCCGCTCGCAGGGCCTCAGGGCCGGCTCGAACGCTCCGGTTCCCCGCCGTCGGCGTCGAACACCCTGGTGAAGGTCGCCCCACAGCGGCAGCGCGAGTGCTCGACCAGTTCGCCGTCCTCCGACACGCTCAGCCCCTGCCTGAGTCGCACATGCACATGATCACCCATGATGAGCTGCTTTCCTTGACGCTCCTGGTCCGCCACATCGTGCGGGCTCGCCGCTCCCTGGGCAATGCCGCAGCTCACATGCTTCACGCGTGCGACCACGACACCGGGATCAGATCCGGGCCGGGGGTGGGTGACGCGCAGAACTCGAAGGTGTACTCGCTCCACGAGGTGCGGAGACAGCGGTGGTGGCGTCACCGGTCCGGCGCCCCCACGCCTTGCAGGAGACGTGGCTGTCGTTCGCCGGGCGACCGCCGTCGCGGGGACGGACGTTGGACCGCGGCCACACCGACTTGCCGTCGCGCTGAGGAACTTCGAGGGGATGGTCGTGGCGTAGCCGCCGCGCGGGGCGACGACGAGGCCGAGGACACCAACGGCACCGACATCCACGACCGCCGCCCACCGTGCCTCCGGCGGGTCCGGTCCCGCCGGAGGCACGAGGGCGTGACATCCCTCACAGCCTGCTCGGCACCTAGGCATCCGGCTTAGTAGGTGGGACTCCGCCGGCATATGGGATTTGTCCGGCTTGCCGCCGACGCCGACCGTTCCTCCGGCCACGACACGACCTCAGGCCGGGCCGCCCCCGTATCCGTCGCCATGGCAGTCCACCTGACGAACCATCAGACCTCTGCAAACATCGCGGCCGCGAACACGGCACCTCTGTGCCCGCCTGACAAGAGGCGTCTTCCTCTACTGCCTCCCCTAGTAGAGGTGCCCTTTGCGCTCCTTGTGAAGCCCTCCCGAAAATGAGCGCCCCGCGATCACCGAACGAGGTTGACGAATGGCCAAGCACCGCAAGACGCAGCACTACCGGCGCATAGTCGTCACCGCCGTCGCCATCGGAGCCGTGGGCGTGCCGTCCGTCGCCCTGGCCTGTTCCGACTGGCCGTACGGCGGTGCGGACCGGTCCGACGCCGCCACGCCGACCACGTCCCGGACGCAGCAGCACCACGGTCACCGGCACCATCACCACCGCAACGGCCATCGCCTTCCCGCCACCGAGCAGGCCACCTCGTCGCCCACCCGGCGGGCCACCGCGTCCCCCGCACAGGGACCCACCACTCACCCCAGCACGAGTTCGAAGACCACGGCCCCCGCGCCACGGACGACCACGCCAGCCCCCCGCTCTCCCCAGCCCACGCCCTCGGCCACCGCGTCCTCGGCCACCGCACGCGTCGTCCAGCTGGTGAACGCCGAGCGCGCCAAGGTCGGCTGCCACCCGCTGACCGTGAACGCGAAGCTGACCCAGGCCGCGCAGGCGCACAGCGCGGACATGGCGGCCCACCAGAACATGTCGCACACCGGCTCCGACGGATCCTCCCCCGGCGACCGCATCACCCGGGCCGGCTACATCTGGAGCGCCTACGGCGAGAACATCGCCTACGGCTACGCCACCCCGGAACAGGTCATGACGGGCTGGATGAACAGCCCCGGACACCGGGCGAACATCCTCAACTGCTCGTTCAAGGAGATCGGGGTCGGTCTCGCCCAGCCGGGCAGCTACTGGACGCAGGACTTCGGCGCGTCCCGGTGACCCCGGCTCAGTGGTCCGCCAGCGGGTTCGGCAGGGGCAGATAGCGGGCGTCCGCGCCGCCCGCTCCCGTCCAGCGCAGCAGCAGGTTCGTCTTGCCGGGAAGGGTCGGCGAGGTGAGCAGGGCGGGGATCTCGGGCAGGGCGTGCCGGACGAGTTCGCGGCGCGCCGCCGGCCAGGGGTCGAATCCGGGGTGGTGGTCGGCGAGGGCGGCGGCGATCTCGGCGAGGTGATTGACGACCAGGCAGTACACGAGCCGCTCCCAGCCCGCCGCCCGGCTCACGTCGGCCAGCAGCTTGACGCCCTCGGCGTCCCGGAACAGCGCCTGGACGGGCGTACCGGCTGCGTCCACGGCGACGACGGTGTTCTGCAGATGGGCCTCGAGGACGACCCCGTGGTCGTCGAACGCCGTGAGCGCGGGCGGGACCACCTGGCACAGATAGGCCTCCCACCAGGCCGCCGGGTCCGCCGCAGCGGCCAGCGGGCTGCCGTCGAAGCCCTCGGCGAGAGCGGCGGCGAGCAGGGGCGTGGCACCGGGCAGCAGATGACCGCGCAGGCCGTCCCGCACGAGGACGGCCAGCTCCTCGAAGGCGAAGGCGGCCGTGCGGTAGCCGCGGTCGCCGAGCCAGGCCGCGGGCGGGTCCAGCGCCGCGAAGGCGTGCCGTGCCGCCGTGTCCGTGCGGCGCAGTCGGCGCAGGTCGTGGCGCCACAGGCGGCGGATGTCGTTGGTGATGCGGACGTCCAGGCTGAACTTGAGGAACAGGTCGCGCCGGGGTTCGTACACCGTGCGGATCGCCGCCGTCGGCCAGGTGTCGAAGGCGGTGGTGCCGAGGCGGAGCAGGCGGCCGTCGGCGAAGGCCGCCGCCAGCTCGCGGCCCACCAGCTCCAGCTGCCAGGGGTGGGCCGGCAGCAGCCGGTAACCGGGCGGGGCCGCGCCGAGCGCGTCCAGGCCGGCGGTGTCGCCCTCCTCGGTCACCTGGTCCTCGCGGACGCCGAGGAGCGTGAGCGGGAAACGGGCGTGCGCCTCGGGGGCGTACGGCAGCCAGGAGGCGACCGGGCCACCGCCGCGCGCCTTGGGCGCCGGGTGGTGGGGGTGGCCGGTGATCAGGGACTGCTCGGAGCGCAGATAGAGGTCCGCGGGCGGCGTCGCCCCTGACCTGGCGGTGAGCAGGGCGGCTACCGCGTCCCGGCTGTCGATCATCTCGGCGGGCAGATCACCGCCCGGCAGCCCGGTGTGCGGGCGCAACTCCTCGGCGACCAGTTTGACCAGTTCGGTGTGGCCGACGCGGTGCCAGGCCCCGGCCGTACGCACCTCCGGGTCGGCGGGGCGCCGGCCCGCCCGCACCCGCAGCAGCCGCCCGCTGGGCAGCCGGTGGACGCGCCGGTCACCGGGGCCGTCGAGCGGTACGGCCACCTCGCGCAGCAGGCAGTTGAGCAGGGGCGCGACCGCGTAGGCGTCGGCCCGGGCGCCGACGGCTCCGGTGGGGGGCGCTCCGGTGGAGGGTGAGGAGTCCACGCGATCCATTCGTTTCGTCCGGGGTGGTCACGATCAGTATGTCTGTGGTCGTCGAGAATCGTCGTCCGCGCCCGCGTACCCGAGGAGCCGACCGTGCGCCGTCCCCCCACCGCCGAGGCCCGGGTGGCCGAGGAACTGGCCGCCGTCCGGCCCGCGCTGCTGCCGCGGTTCACCGCGGAGCTGCCCGGTGCGCGCGCCGCGGTGCTCACCCGGCTGTGGCGGGCGCTCGCCCATGAGCCGCTGCCGTGGATCACCGGCCGGGTGCGGGGTGCGCACACCCTGGCGCTGCGCCTCGCCGACGGCCGGACGCTGTACGGCCCGCACGCGGACCCGTACGCCACGAACGCGTACGTCACCGGAGTCCGCCTGGACCGGGCGCGCGAGGTGGATCCGGCCGGACTGATGGCCGCTCTCGACGTACCGGGCGGCGCCGGGTTCGCCGCCGAACTGGACCACAGCGTGGCCTCGTTGGCGCTTTCCCGGGCCGGCGCCGATCACCCGAAGGAGTGGCCGGGACACGACTGGGAGTGGGAACAGCGGGTGACCGACGGCCATCCGTACCACCCCAACTGCCGTTCCCGGCCCGGCTTCTCGGTGGCGGACCAGTTGGCTTACGGCCCCGAGCACCGGCCGGTGGTGGCGCTGGGGACGGTCCCGGTACCGGCGCGGGAGTGCCTGGTGACCGGGGAGTGGCCGCGCGAGCTGCGGGACGGCGGACGGCTGCTGCTGCCCGTGCATCCCTGGCAGGCCGACCACGTGCTGCGGCGGTCGTACGACCCCTGGCGCCCGGCGCGTCCGCTGCTGTCCCTGCGCACCCTCGCGCTGCCGGACGGCCCCCATGTGAAGACCGCGCTGAGCGCCCGGCTGACGTCGTCCGTGCGGGACATCTCCCCGTACTCCGTCGAGGCCGCGGCCCCCCTGTCCGCGCTCGGCGAGGAACTGGCCGCCCGCAGCGACGGCCTGCTGCACGTCACCCGCACCCTGGGCGCGGTCTCGGCGCACACCCCCGATCTGGCCGCGCTGCTGCGGGAGTCGCCCGAGGTGTACGCGGCATCCGGGGAACGCGTCCTGCCGGTGGCCGCGCTCGCCACCACCGCGCTGCCCGAGTCCCCCGGCTGGCTGGCGGCGTTCGCCCGGCTGGCCCTGACGGTGGGGCTGTGCCTGCTCGGCCTCGGGGTGGCCCTGGAGGCGCACGGCCAGAACCTGCTGGTCGTCCTGTCCGCCGACGGCACCCCGCTGCGGCTGGTCTACCGCGATCTCGCCGACATCAGGATCAGTCCGGACCGGCTGACCCGGCACGGCATCGCGCCGCCCGCGCTCACCGGCCGTCTGGTCACGGACGACGAAACGGCCCTGCGGCGCAAGCTGTTCGGCTCTCTCGTGGCGGGCGCCCTGGCTGGCACCGCGGGTTCGGGCCCGGCACTGGGAGCGGCGCTGGCGTCCGCCGTACCGGACCTGCCCGACACTCCCGACCTGCGTGCCCTGCTTCAAGGGCCGCTCCCCGCGAAGGCGCTGACGCTGATGCGGCTGTCTGCACGGCCCCCGGGCGACCAGTGGGCGTCGCTGCCGAACCCGCTCGTTTTGGAGCCATGACGGTCTGATCAATAAGATCCGGCGATGATCACAAGACAACGGCTGGCGGCGGGCGTCTGTGCTCTGCTCGCCGCCCTGGCGGCCGGGATCGCGTTCCCCGGCGGGGCCGTCGCCGACGAGACGCGGGCGGCCGCCCCGAAGGTCGAACTCGTCCTGGACGTCAGCGGTTCGATGCGGACGCGGGACATCGACGGCGGCTCGCGGATGGCCGCCGCGAAGCAGGCGTTCGACGACGTGCTGGACGCGACCCCGCAGGAGGTCCAGCTCGGCATCCGCACCCTGGGGGCCGACTATCGCGGCAACGACCGCAAGGAGGGCTGCAAGGACACCGCGCAGCTGTACCCGGTGGGGCCGCTGAACCGGACCGACGCGAAGACGGCGGTGGCGACGCTGCAGCCCACCGGCTGGACACCGATCGGGCCCGCGCTGCTGAAGGCGGCGGACGACCTCAGGGGCGGGGACGGCACCCGCCGCATCGTCCTGATCAGCGACGGCGAGGACACCTGCCAGCCGCTCGACCCGTGCGAGGTGGCCCGCGAGATAGCGGCCAAGGGCATCGGCCTGACCATCGACACCCTCGGCCTGGTGCCGGACGCCAAGACCCGCGACCAGCTCAGCTGCATCGCCGACGCGACCGGCGGCACCTACACCGACGTACGGCACAAGGAGGAACTGTCCGGTCGGGTCGGACAGTTGGTGGACCGGGCGGCCGATCCGGTGGTGACGCCGGTGGCCGCCGAGGGCGCGGCGCGGTGCGAGCAGGCGCCGACGCTGAAGTCCGGGCTCTACACGGACCGTGAGGAGTTCGGGCAGCAGCGCTGGTACAAGGTCGACGTCGACCCCGGCAAGGAACTGCGTGCCTCGGTGAGCGTGGCCGACGACCGTGCCGTGAACCCCGACTACGGGGTGCTGCTGCGGGCGGTGACCGTGCACGGACGGGAGATCGTACGCGGCGAGGCCGCCGGCACGGGCCGGACGGACGTCGTTTCGACGGGCCTTCGCTACCCGAAGCCCGCGACCGACGACGACACGGCGACGGCGGAGACGGTGTGTCTTGAGGTCACCGACTCCTTCTCGGCCGCACCGGGCGTGAAGACGACGCCGGGCCTGCCGCTGGAGCTGACGGTCGACGTCGTGGACGGCCCGTCCGGCCATCACGACGTGGCCTCGTTCGGCCTCGGCCGGGGCTGGTGGCTGCTGGGGGCGCTGGTGCTGACCGGCTTCCTCGCCGGTCTGCTGTGGGGCTGGCTGTCACGCTGGCGGGTCGCGGTCTGGAGGACGAACTGATGCGGATCACACGGTTGCTGGGTGCCGCGATGCTGGCACTGGGGCTCGCGGCCGGACCGGCCGCGGCGGACTCCCCGAGCCCTTCGCCGAGCGCCTCCGGCGCCGGCGGCGCACCCAGCCGGGCGGGCACCTCCTTCCGTACGGCGACGGAGATCCGGCAGGGGCAGCAGGCCACCGCGTCCGGTTCCACCGGTGACTACCTGTACTGGTCGTTCCCGGCGGACACCGGGCAGCGCCCCACCGTCGGGGCGACGGTGCGGCTGCCCGCCACGCACGGGGCCCAGACCTGGCAGATCGACGTGTACGACGGACTGCGGCGCCGGCAGGCCTGCCAGTACGGGGCGGCGAGCCGTACGGCACAGCCGGGGGCGTCCTCCGTGCACCTGGCCTGTGTGCTGCGGACCGTGCGCGGATGGTCGGAGCCGTGGGCCGACGATCCGCTGCCGGGCACGTACTACGTCCGGCTGACCGTGGTGGACCTCGGCCCCGCCGACCTCGGCAAGCCGGTGAGCGTCGACGTCCGCGCCGACTCCAAGGACATCGGGGGCGCGGGGGCGGTGGACGGCTCGCTGGGCAAGCCGCTGGTTCCCGGGATCGCCGTCAAGTCCCAGGACGGCGGGGGCGGTTCCAGGACGGCCGTGCTGTCCAGCTTCGGCTCCGACCACGGCTGGTCCTCCGGCTGGTGGACCGACCGCTGGGTGTGGACCGCGGTCGGCGGTGCACTCGCGGCCCTCGCGGGGATCGGGGGGTACGCGCTGACGCGGGGGTCCGGGCGGCCGTCCCGGATACCGCCGAGCGTGTGACGCGACATGCCTGAGGGCCCGCCTTCCGGCGGGCCTTCGGCCTCCTGCCCACCCGCCCCTCCGACTCGCGGGCACAGGTGCAGGGCTGACCGCCGGTCCGCACGCGCGGGCCGGCGGTCAGCCCGTTCTCCACCCGGTCGCCGTGCGGTGCGCAGGCGCCCCGCCTCGGGCTGCGCAGTGCGCTGCCGGAGCGCCCCCGCCTCACGCCTCCCGCAGCGTCTTGGCCAGTGTGCCGTCCCCGCTCACCGGCACCCGGCCCTCCCGGACCGCGTCGCGCAGGCCCAGCTCGCCGCGTGCGACCGCCTCGCAGGTCGCCGCGTCCATCTCCAGGCGGGCGTCGGGTTCGGCCGGTGCCGGGCCGTCGCCGTACACCGGACCCTCCTGCGCACCGACGCGCAGATGGAAGTCCCCTTCCTCGAGGCGGACTTCGACCAGTCCCTCCGCCTCCAGGCCGCGCAGCAGCGGCAGTGCGAACCAGTGCGCGCGGACCGCGTCCGTTGGGCGCCGCTCCCCCAGCTCGGCCTCCCCCCAACGGCCGAGGGCCTGGAGCACCGGCAGCAACCGACGCCCGCGGACCGTGAGTTCGTACACGTAGGCGGCGCCGGGCGGGGGCAGCCGGCGGCGGGTGGTGAGGCCGTCGCGCTCCATGTCCTTGAGGCGGGAGGCGAGTACGTCCGTGCTCACGCCGGGCAAGTCCGCATGCAGGTCCGTGTAGCGGCGGGGGCCGGCCAGCAGCTCCCGGACGATCAGCAGGGTCCAGCGGTCGCCGACGAGATCGAGGGCGCGGGCGGCGGAGCAGTACTGGTCGTAGCTTCGGCGAGGTGACATGCGACGCAGTCTAGACAACCTGTTGGACTTTCCAAGCGCCTACTTGGTAAAACCAAGCAACACCAGTTTCCGGAGGGGCGCATGGAGTTCCGGCAGTCGAACAAGCTCGGCGAGGTCTGTTACGAGATCCGCGGCCCGGTGATCGAGCATGCCAACGCGCTGGAGGAGGCGGGCCACAGCGTGCTGCGCCTGAACACCGGCAACCCCGCGGCCTTCGGTTTCGATGCGCCGGAGGAGATCCTCCAGGACATGATCAGGATGCTGCCGCAGGCGCACGGCTACACCGACTCGCGCGGCATTCTTCCGGCCCGCCGGGCGGTCGCCCAGCGGTACCAGACCTTGGGTCTGGACGTCGGCGTGGACGACGTGTTCCTCGGCAACGGCGTCTCGGAGCTGGTCTCCATGGCCGTCACCGCCCTGGTCGAGGACGGCGACGAGATCCTCGTCCCCGCACCGGACTTCCCGCTCTGGACGGCCGTCACCACCCTGGCCGGCGGCAAGGCCGTCCACTACCTCTGCGACGAACAGGCCGACTGGAACCCGGACCTGGCCGACATGGCGTCGAAGATCACCGATCGGACGAAGGCCGTGGTCGTCATCAACCCGAACAACCCGACCGGCGCGGTCTACCCGAAGGAGGTCGTCGAGGGCATCCTCGATCTGGCCCGCCGGCACGGCCTGATGGTGTTCGCCGACGAGATCTACGACCAGATCCTCTACGACGACGCCGTGCACCACTCGGCCGCCGCCCTCGCCCCCGACCTGGTCGTCCTCACCTTCTGCGGCCTGTCGAAGACGTATCGGGTGGCGGGCTTCCGCTCCGGCTGGCTGGTGGTGACGGGCCCCAAGCAGCACGCGAAGGACTATCTGGAGGGCCTGACCATGCTGGCCTCCATGCGCCTGTGCGCCAACGCACCCGCCCAGTACGCCATCCAGGCCGCGCTCGGCGGCCGTCAGTCCATCCGCGAACTCACCCTGCCCGGCGGACGGTTGCACGAGCAGCGGAACGTGGCCTGGGAGAAACTGAACGAGATCCCCGGCGTGTCGTGCGTGAAGCCCAAGGGGGCGCTGTACGCGTTCCCGCGCCTCGACCCCAAGGTGCACAGGATCCACGACGACGAGAGGTTCGTGCTGGACCTCCTGCTCCGCGAGAAGATCCAGGTGGTCCAGGGCACCGGCTTCAACTGGCCCTCCCCCGACCACTTCCGCATCCTCACCCTCCCGCACGCGGAGGACCTGGAGGCGGCGATCGGCCGGATCGGACGGTTCCTCGGCGGCTACCGGCAGTGACTCGCCCGAGGACCGCCCCGCCCCCGGGAACGCCGGCGGCCGTGCGGGGGGAAAGCGGGCGGGCGACGGTCGGGCCGAGGGCCGTGACCCCCAGGCGAAGTGCCGGGCCGCCGGGGACGAGGGTGAGCCTCACCGCAGGGTGCGTCCCTCCCTCCGCCCGTGCCGCACCGCCCGCGCGGCGAGTCCGGCCACGAGCGGTACGGCGGTCTCGTCCGCCTCCGTGCCGTGAGGCCCGCCCCGGGCGTCCAGCCGCCCGGCCGGCGGGCGCGGGGACTTCCCGTGCCCTTCCTCACGTACACCGCCGATCACTCGGGCGAGGCCCGACGCCATTGGTCCCTCCGGCGGTGCCCGTGCGAAGATCACCACTTGTGATCAGGAACCGGCCCAGATGGGCCCGGTTCCACATGACCAGGGGGAACGACCGGGGGTAAAGGTGTCGTTGTCGTACCGAATACGTTGGACCGCCGTGGCCGTGGCCATGGTGTGCGGGGCGGCGGCCGGGCTCGCGGCGCCCGCGGGGCGGGCGACGGCGTCCTCGTGGCCGGGACCGGCCGCAGGACGGGAGGCCCGGCAGGCCGCGCGGTTCTGGACCGCGCGAAGAATGGCGGAGGCCGGGCCGCTGGACGCCGGACGTGCCGCGCCGGGCGGCAGCGGACCGGGACTCGCGGGGGCGAACCGGCCGCAGGGCACCCTGTTCAAGGGGACGCCGCTGGTCGGGACGTTCTTCGGGTCCGACGGGCCGGGCGGCACCACCTGGCACTGCACCGGCAGTGTCATCGACACCGCCGTACGGAACGTGGTCCTCACCGCGGCCCACTGCGCGCTGAACATGAAGGGCGACTACGTCTTCGTCCCGCAGTTCGCCCAGGGCGCCGGTCCCGACCAGCAGCCGTACGGCATCTTCCACATCCAGCACATCTACATCGACCCGCGGTACACGCCCGACAAGGGGTCGTCGACCACCAAGGGCCCCTCGTCCGACCTGGACACGGCATTCGCCCGCGTCTCGCCCAACCAGAACGGGCAGAACCTCCAGGACGCGGTGGGCGGCGGACTGACGTTCACCCGGCCCGGCGGCTACACGCAGAGGAACGTCACCGTCGTCGGATATCCCTCCTACGCCCACAACAGCACCGGGCAGGCCGTCAAGTGCACGGTACCGACAGCCCAGTTGCCCGGCTACCGCCAGATGTCCATGACGTGCGGCGGCTACTACGGCGGCACGTCCGGCAGCCCCTGGATCACCGACTACCAGGACGGCGCCCGCACCGGCCACGTCATAGGCAACCTCGGCGGCTACAACGGTGGCGGCAACGACGCGAACGTCGACTACGTCAGCTACGCCCCGGCCTTCGGCACCGACGCCGCGAACCTGCTCGCGGACGCGGTCGCCGGCCAGGACCCGCCCTCCGGCCTGCCGCCGTACCAGGGGCTGCAGTTGCCCGGCGGCGCCGCCCGCTGGAAGAGCGCCGCGCTGATGACCTCCGCCGACTACACCGGCGACGGCCTCGGCGACCTGCTCGTCGTCTGGTCCGACGGCGGGGTCACGCTGTATCCAGGGGACGGCCGGGGCGGATTCGGGGCCGAGAAGCGACTGCTGAAGGCCAACACCACCTGGACGCACGCCCGCAGCGTGGCCGGCGGGACGTTCGGCGGGGGCCGGCCCGGCCTGCTGGTGCGCTGGTCCGACGGCGAGGTCACCCTCTACCCGGCCCTCGGACCCTCCGGAGTGGGCCGTGAGGTACGGATGGCGAAGCAGGGCTCCGACTGGAAGAACGTCGTCCAGCTCACCGCCGGGCAGTTCCACGCGGCCACGGGCGCGACCGATCTGCTGGCGCGCCGGTCCGACGGCAGTCTGATGCTGTACACGGGAATCCGCTCCGGCTCCTTCGGCACCGGCAAGCGGCTCCTCGGGGCGAACCGCACCTGGACCAAGGCCGCGCTGCTGAGCGGCGGCGCTCTCAAGGGCACGGCCGGCGCGGACCTGCTCGTACGCTGGTCCGACGGCTCGCTCGACACCCGCACCGGCGTCTCCGCCTCCGGGCTCGGCACCCGGTCGCAGCTGCGCGGCCCGAACGGCACCTGGCAGCACGCCCAGGTCATGACCACCGGCGACCTCACCCCCGACCACGTCCGCGACGACCTGGTCGTGCGCTGGTCCGACGGCGAGACCTCGCTGTACGCCGACACCGGTGCGAAGGCTCTCGGCACCGAGAACACCCTGGTCCCGCCGGGCACCTGAGCGTCGGCGGGGCTCGCGGGAATGTCCGGCCGCGGCCCCGCGTTGACGATCCCCGTCGCCGACGGACCGGACAGGGGGAACGACACATGCGGATCGATGTGCACGGAACGGTGGCGGACGGATTCGAGGGCGTACGCGAGGAGTTCGCGGCCGTACTCGCCGGGGAACGGGACGATCCGGGCGCGCAGCTGGTGGTGTTCCGGCACGGGCGGCGCGTGGTGGACCTGTGGGGCGGCGACGGCATCGACGGGGACTCGCTGACGACCCTGTACTCCATCGCCAAGGGCGCCGCGCACCTCGTCGTCGCCCTGCTGGTACAGGACGGTGTGCTCGACCTGGATCGCGAAGTCGCCTTCTACTGGCCGGAGTTCGGCGTGCACGGCAAGGACCGGCTGACGCTGGGCGAGCTGCTGGAACATCGGGCCGGTCTCGTCGGCGACGCCGAACAGGCTTTCATCGTGGAGGAGTTGGCTGACGACCGGGTCACCGCGGCCCGGCTGGCAGGGCGCGAACCGCTGTGGGAGCCGGGCACCGCCTGGGGCTACCACGCCTTCGTCGTCGGCGCCCTGACCGGCGAGGTGGTGCGCCGGGTGACCGGCCGGTCGATCCAGGAACTGTACGAGGAGCGGATCCGGGCGCCGTACGGCCTCGACTACTACCTGGGGCTGCCGGCGGAGGCGGAGCCGCGCTGGGTGGACGTGCAGCCGCTGGTGCCGACCCCGGAGGAGGCCGTGCTGCTGAAGGAGCGGGCGGCGGCTCCGGACAGCTTCCGTGGCATCGCGTTCGGCGCGCACGGGCCGGAGCCGATCGACCTGGTGGCCTTCGGCAACCACCCCCGGGTGAAGGCGCTCGGACCGGCGTCCTCGGGCGGCGTGGGCAACGCACGCGGGGTCGCCGGAATGTTCGCGGCCGCCATCAGCACCGTCGACGGCAGGCCGCCGCTGCTCACCCCCGAGACCGCGGCCCGGTTCGCCGAGCTGCGCACGCCGGGCGGGCCGGACCTGGTCACCGGCAGCGAGAACCACTTCGCGCGCGGCTTCGAGCACACCCCCGGGCTCTACCCGTTCCTCGACGCCGGCACCTTCGGGCACAGCGGCGCGACCGGCTCGCTCGGCTACGCCGACCCGGCGAACGGCATCGCGTACGCCTACACCCGGCGCCGGTTCGCCTTCCCCTCCGGGGTGGGCGCCGCCCTGGAGAACGGCCGTCTGGCCGAGTCCGTCCTGCGGGCGGCCGGTTGCCTGTGACACGGTACTGACAGACGAGCGGGAAGGGCGCGGACGTGGGTGACCTCTTTCTCGTCCGGCACGGCGAGACCGAGTGGTCGCGGTCCGGACGGCACACCGGGCGGACCGACGTGCCCCTGACCGAGCACGGGCGGGAGCAGGCGCGCCGGCTGGCGCCGCTGGTCCGTTCGCACCGCATCGGGGCCGCGTTCGTCAGCCCTGCGCAGCGGGCCCGGGAGACCGCCGAGCTGATCGGGATCCCGGACGCCCGGGTCGACGCCGACCTGCAGGAGTGGGACTACGGCGGGTACGAGGGCGTCACCACCGTGGAGATCCAGCGGAGCCGGCCCGGCTGGTACCTGTTCACGGACGGGGTGGCGCCGGGGCCGCCGGACCATCCGGGCGAGACCCCGGAACAGGTCGGCGAGCGCGCCGACCGGATGCTGGCCAAGGCCGACGCCGCACTCACCGACACCGAGGGCGTCGTCGTCCTCATCGCCCACGGCCACTTCCTCCGCGTCCTCACCGCCCGCCGCCTCGGCCTGCCGCCCCGGCACGGCGCCCTGTTCCTGCTCGGCACAGGGGCGCTGGGCCGCCTCGGTACGGAGCACGGGCGTCCGGTGCTGGCCGGGTGGAACATCCGGCCGCGGGAGGAGTGAGGACCGCGGCGGGCGAAGGTCCCGTTGTCGGACCCCCGCCGTAGTCTGCGCATGGGGCCGTCCGACGGGCTGCCCGGGGCAGAACACGGGAGCGGATGGGGGTGAGCCGTGAGCCGACCGCCGAGCGCCGCACAGCGGCGGGTGATCGAGGCCGCCGATCCGGTGACCGGGCGGCTGCGCGGCACACAGGCGCAGCTGGCGGCGCTGGTGAGGCGGGGCCTGGCCTTCCGGCATCCGAGACCGCCGCACGAGCACTTCCTGACACCGGCGGGCCACCGGATCCGGGAGGCGGTGTCGCGGGCGGCGCCGGAGGAGCCCGCGCGGGACGCGGGGGTGTTCATGGCGCGGGCCGGGGGCGAGAAGGAGCCGCCGGCGGACGGTGCGGCGCGGCCGCGTGAGGTGCACAGCGCCTGGCAGGGACTGCTGGAGCTGCGCCGGATGACCAACCCCGACGGCGCGGCCGACCGGCCGTGCGGCTGGGAGCGCACCCATCTGGTGCGGTCGGCCGCGCTCGCCCTGGAGGCGGCCGGGCACCGTCCGGCAGGCGGGGAGGCGGACGGGTACCGCGTGCGGGCCACCCCGCAGCCGGAGGCGGTCGCGGTGTACGCGCCGGACGCGGAGAGCCTGGCGGCCTGCGCGGCCACGCTGGAGCGCGCGGGCTGGCAGCCCGGCGAGTACACCGAACCGCGCACGGGGCTGCGCTATCTGCTGGCCTCGCCGCGCCGGGTCTGAGCGGCGTGCCAAGATCGACCGACCGGAGATCCGACGCGAGAGAGGCAAACAGTGGCCGAACCGTTTTCCGTCCGTGTGACCGTCCGGGGCTACGAGACCGACACCCAGGGACACCTCAACCAGGCCGTGTACCTCAACTACGCGGAGCACGCCCGCTGGTCGCTGCTCCAGGCGGCAGGGATAAGCCAGGCCCGGCTGATGGGCCGCGGGGTGGGTCCGGTGGCGCTGGAGACGACCATCCGCTTCCGGCGCGAACTGCTCGCCGGTGACGAGGTCGACGTGACCTGCGCGTTCGAGTGGAGCGGCGGCAAGACCTTCCGGATCGTGCAGGAGATGCGCAGGACCGACGGCACCCTGGCGGCCGAGGTCGGCGCGGTGGGCGGTCTGATGGACCTGAAGGAGCGCAAGCTGGTCGCCGATCCGCGGGAGGTGTTCAAGGAGCTGACGACGGACCTCACTCTGTTCGGCCTGTAGAGCCTGTGCGTCGAGCGGCTCGGGCCGGTGCTCGGCGTCGTGGGTCGCGCACGCCTCGGCGATGTGCACCCGGTTCCGCTCGGCGCACCCGGTGAGCCGTCGCAGGGGGCCGGTCGACTCGTGCGCCGTGGCCGTGCGTTCGTACTCGGCCTCGGGCGCACGTCCGGATCCACCGTGCGGGTGCCCAGGCCGTCGCGCTCCGGTTCGCGCCGGGTGAGGGCGAGCATCCGGCGGCCGATGCCCTCGATGCCGCGCTCCGGTTCGGTGCACTGCCTCCGCGTCTGCCCCCGTGGTCACCCGGAGCCGCCGGCGGACCTCATGGCGTGGCCGGGTCCCGGCGGAGCGGTACCGGTACCTGATTGAAGCCGTAGTAGAGGGCGAGCAGACCGTGCGCGGCCAGGGTGAGGGGCGCGGACACGAAGGCGAGGCCCACCGTGAGGGGGTAGCCGAGGGAGCCGAGGGCGAACCGGAGGCGGGTGGCGCGGGCAGCCGCGGTGTCCACCCGGTCGTCGAAGAGATGGCCGGTGCGGGTGAGGTGCCACCACAGGGCCTGGAAGGTGAGCGCCATGGCGACCATGACCAGGCTGTAGACCGCGGCCGCGGCGTGCGAGGCGGCGTCCTCGCGCAGGTACGCGGCGAGCATGGCGGTCGGCCAGGGCACGACGGCCACCACCATCAGCACCAGCAGGTTCAGGAACATCAGCGGCCGGTCGACCCGGGTGACGTAACTGAACAACTGGTGGTGGTTGACCCACATGATGCCGATGACGAGGAAGCTCACCCCATAGGCGGCGTACGACGGCCACTGCGCGCCGATCGCGTGCCACAGGCCGCCGTGGTCTGCCGTCCCCGGCACCTTGATGTCCAGCACGAGCAGGGTGATGGCGATGGCGAACACCCCGTCGCTGAAGGCCTCGACGCGGCCGGACTCGTTCATGGGCATGCGCCCAAGACTGCCGTACGCGCGGGCG